>CAHJXF010000117.1 GCA_903644065.1 Betaproteobacteria bacterium | reverse complement strand
GTCGGCTGGCGGTGGCTCGATGCGGCGCCGTTCGACGACGCGTCTTCCACGGTCCCCGCCGATCTGCGCTCCCGCATCGAAGCGCTCGATCCGGTCGGGCACGCCGATCCGGTCGCTCGCGGCCGCTACCTCGCGACCGCGGGCGACTGCATCGGCTGCCACCAGGCGCGCGGCGGCGCGCCATTCGCGGGCGGCGTGAAGGTGCCGACCGCGTTCGGCGAGTTCTACGCGAGCAACATCACGCCCGATCGGGAGACCGGCATCGGGACGTGGTCGCCCGACGATTTCTGGCGCGCGCTGCACAAGGGTCGCGGTCGGCACGGCGAGTATCTCTACCCGGCGTTCCCGTATCCCAACTACACCCGCATCACGCGCCCGGATGCCGACGCGATCTTCGCGTACCTGATGTCGCTGCCGGCCGTGCGTCGCGCGAACACGCCGCACGCGCTGCGCTTCCCGTTCGACCAGCGGCCGCTGCTCGCGGCCTGGCGCGCGCTGTACTTCCGCGAAGGCGTCTTCGCGCCGCAACCGTCGCACGACGCCGAGTGGAACCGCGGCGCCTACCTCGCCAGCGGGCTCGGCCATTGCGTCGCCTGTCACTCGCCGCGGAACGCGCTGGGCGGCACGCGCCGCGACGACGAGCTGTCGGGCGGGCTGATCGCCGTGCAGGACTGGTATGCGCCGTCGCTGACCTCCGACCGTGAAGGCGGCCTCGGCGACTGGAGCGTCGACGAGGTCGTCGAATTGCTGAAGCATGGCGTGACGACCCGCTTCGCCGTCTTCGGACCGATGGCCGAGGTGGTCCACGACAGCACCCAGCATCTAGCCGACGGCGACCTGCGCGCGATGGCCGCGTACCTGAAGTCGTTGCCGGCCAGGGCGTCCGACGACGCACCGCCGATCGAGACCACGCAGGCGATGCGCATCGATCTCCTGGAGCGGGGTGCGAAGGTCTACGCCGAGCAGTGCCGGGGCTGCCATCGCGACGGCGGCACCGGCGTGCCACGCGCCTATCCCGCCCTGGCGCGCAACCCGGGCGTCATCATGGACTCGACGATCAACGCGATCCGCATGGTCCTGAACGGCGGGTTCCCGCCCGGCACCGCACAGAACCCGCGGCCCTACGGCATGCCGCCGTTCGCGCAGCAGCTCGACGACGCCGACGTCGCCGCGGTGCTGACCTACGTGCGCAACAGTTGGGGCAACCGGGCGCCGGCGGTGGCGCCCGCCGACGTGCAGCGCTATCGGTCGGTGCCGATCGAGTGAACGCGCGACGCCCGAGCGATCGTGCGCGGCGGCGCGCGGCGACCCCTCATGTCGTCGCCCGAGCGGTCGCCCTCGGCGAGTCGCTCGTCACGTCGCGTGCCAGCCGAATTCCGGAGAACTGCCAGCGCACGTGCGGCGGGAAGAAGTTGCGATAGCTCGACCGCACGTGGTCGGTCGGCGTCGCGCACGAGCCGCCGCGCAGCACCATCTGGTTGATCATGAACTTGCCGTTGTATTCCCCGACGGCCCCGGCGGCGGTCTCGAAACCCGGATACGGCAGGTAGGCGCTCTGGGTCCATTGCCACACGTCGCCGTACATCCGCAACGCGGTCGACGCGCCGTCCGCGGCGCGACGCGGATGGACATGCCGACCGTCGTACAGGTGCGCCGAAGCGGCCGCTTCGTGCTGCTGCTCGGCCACGCATTCCCACTCGGCTTCGGTCGGCAGGCGTGCGCCGGCCCAGCGGGCGTAGGCCTCGGCTTCGTAGTACGAGACGTGGACGACCGGTTCCGCGGGGTCGACGGCGCGCATGCCGTTCAGCGTGAACAGCCGCCACGCGTCGTCGGCACGTTCCCAGTAAAGCGGCGCCTGCCAGCCTTCGCGCACGCAGGCATCCCAGCCGTCGGAAAGCCACAGCTCGGGACGCCGATAGCCGCCGTCGTCGATGAAGCGCAGGTACTCGGCGTTGATCACCACGCGCGATGCGATCGCGAACGGCGCGAGCCACACGCGATGGCGCGGCCTCTCGTTGTCGAACGCGAACGATTCGCCGCTGATGCCGATCTGGCCGATGCCTTCCGGTCGCGCGACGAAGGTCGTCTCGGGCAACTCCGCCATCGCTGTCGCAGGCGCAGCGTTCGCTGTCGCAGGCGCAGCGTTTGCTGCTCCCGCCGCGTCCGCTTCCCGATAGACCGGGCGCAACGGATTCTTCCACAGGTGATGCTTCAGGTCGGTGAGCAGCAGCTCCTGGTGTTGCTGCTCGTGGTGGAGACCGAGTTCGACGACGTCGAGCAGCGCCGCGTCGAGCGGCCGCGTGGCGAGCAGGCGCTGCATGCGCTCGTCGACGACCTCGCGATAGGCGAAGACCCGCTCCAGCGACGGACGGGAGACGAGGCCGCGTTCCGCGCGCGGATGGCGCTCGCCGATGCCGACGTAGTACGAGTTGAAGAGCACGCGGAACGCCGGGTCGAACGGCTCGTAGAGCGGTCCGTCGACCGCCTCGAGGACGAAGGTCTCGAAGAACCACGTGAGATGGGCGAGATGCCACTTCACCGGGCTCGCATCGGGCATCGACTGCACCTGGCAGTCCTCGGGCGACAAGCCGTCGGCCATCGAGACCGTGTTCGACCGGACCGCACGATAGGCGTCCCGCAACGCTGCCTGTCGGCCGCCGACTGCATCGCCCTCGACCCATACCGAGCTCACGCGGGCTCCGTGACGAAGACGCCGAACCAGTCGAGCCGATCGCGCCAGCACCGCAGCCGGTCGCCGGTCGCGAAGCCGGCCGACTCGAGCAGCGCCGCGAAGCCGTCGATCGTGTACTTGTGCGAGTACTCGGTGGCGATCACCTCGCCGTCCTCGAAGCGCCGCACGTCGTCGCCGATGCGCACGTCCTGCGCGCGCCTCGACACCAGTTGCATCTCGATGCGACCGAATGCCTCGTCGTAGACCGCGCGGTGCGCGAAGGCCGCGGGATCGAAGTCCGCGTCGAGCAGCCGGTTGGCGACGCGCAGCACGTTGCGGTTGAACGCGGCCGTGACGCCGACGGCGTCGTCGTAGGCCGCGCGCAACGTGGCGCGATCCTTCACCAGGTCGATGCCGATCATCAGCTTGCCGATGCGCTGCGACGGATGCCGTTCGATGTGGTCGCGCACCGAAGCGAGGAATGCGCGGGCATCGTCGCGCACGAAGTTGCCGATCGACGATCCGGGATAGAAGAACACCGGCGGCATCTCGGGCCGCTCGGCGAGGACGTCGTGCAGATCAAAGGGCCGCGTGAAGTCGGCGACCACGCCGAGCACTTCCAGGTTGCGCAGCCTCGACTTGCCGCCGGCCAGCGACGCGCTCAGGCCATCGAGCGCCGAGCGCAACCACGGCCCGGCGATGTCGACGCCCACGTAGCGGCGCGCGTCGGACGGTTCGAGCCAGCCGCGCGCCTTTACGCCATCGCCGCAGCCGAGATCGATCCACTGCGCACCGCTCGGCAACGCCCGAGCGATCTCGTCGCGATGACGCTCGAAGATGTCGGCTTCGGTGCGCGTCGGGTAGTACTCGTCCAGCTCGCAGATCGCGGTGAACAGCGCCGACCCCTGCGGGTCGTAGAAGAATTTGGGCGAACTCGTGGCGGGGGTCGCGAGCAGCCCGGCCCGGAACGCGGCGCGGTCGGCGGCATCGTCGGTGGTCGACTGCACCACGATCCGGACCCCGCCGGCAGGCGGCGCTCCGGTCGGCTGCGGCGACTCGACGATGCGACGCGGCGTGGCGAAAATGCCGGCTTCGAGAAATGCGGGTGATTTCATGTGCGGAGCAATCGAGGGCGCGAGGGACGACACGCGGCTGGACGACGCCGGTCGGTCGATCGGATCGCCGGTCACGACAGGAGGAGGACCGTCCGGCGAGCGTCGGCGAAGAGGTGGGTGGATTATCCGAATCGGGACCGATCCCGGGATAGGTGCTGCGCAAGAGCGAGCGGTAGGACTACTTCTCATCCCAGTCGAAACGCATTGCGGCTACGACACCGAACAGCAGCGCGAAGCCGAGCAGCACCAGCACCGGCGACCAGGCGGCGTCCAAGCCGAGGCCGCGCCAGGTCATCGCATCGAAGCCGTCGACCGCCCAGCGCGTGGGCATGATCAGCGACGCCGTCTGCAGCCACGGTGGAAAGATGAACGACGGGACCCAGGCCCCGCCCAGCATTACCAGCACCAGCGTCGCGAAGATGGCCAGGCCGCGGGTCGCCTCGGGCGTTTTGCCCAGCGCAGCGATGAACAGGCCGAACGACGCCGTCATCAACGCGAACGCGACGATCAGCGCGACGAACCCGACCACGCTGCCTTCGACCCGCACGCCGAACACCACGATGCCCGCCGCGAAGATCAGCGCGAACAGCAACGCGGCGATCACCGCGCCGCTCGCCACCTGGCTGGCGAGCAAAAAGGCGCGCGACAGCGGTGCGGCGCGCAGGCGCTGCCAGAGGCCGAGGCGCCGCATCGTCAGCAGCTTGATGCCGAGATCGACGCCCATGAACAGGATGAACTGCACGCCCATGCCCGCGAACGCGTGCGAGTAGCTGTTGTAGACGGCATCGCTCGACTTCGCCTGGGTCTCGTGGACCGTGTACGGGATGTGGAAGGCGGCGCGTGCGGACGCATCGGCCGGGGCGGCCGGTGCGGTCGGGGTAGCCGGTGTATCCGTGGTGGCCGGTGTAGCCGGTGTAGCGGGGGCGGTCGGTGCGGCGCCGTCCACCGGGCGTGTCGTTGGGGCCCTTCCGGGGGCTGACGACGCCGTCCCGGCGCCTCCCGTCACGGCGTCCGACGGCGCCCCGGTCGGCGCGGCGCGCACCTTCTCGAGCGCGTCGAACAGTGCGATCAGGTCCTGCTTCCCCGCGTCGGGCAGCCCCGGGCTGCCGAGCACGTTGCGCCGCGCGTCGGTCGTGATCGGGTCGGCGCCCGGTCCGCCGGCCAGCGCACCCTGCATCACGCCGACCATCACGTGCTGGGCCAGCAGGCCCTGCACCATCTGCAGCGCGATGCCTTGCGACGGGTCGTACAGCACGTCGATCGCGGGGCGTTCGGGGCGGCCGAGCAGGGCCTTCGGCGCGCTGCCGCCGAAGCCGGCGGGCAGCGTCAGCAGCGCGCGCAGCTTGCCGCGACGCACCGCGTCGGCCGCCTGCACGGCATCGAGCGGCTGCACGTCGAGGTTGGCGTCGGCCGTCATCGCGGCGACGATGCGCTGCGACGTCGCGCTGCGGTCGAGGTCGACGATGGCGATCGGCACCTTCGAGCGCGGCGTGTCCTTCGCGGTGCCGAACAACGAGCCGAAGAACGCGGCGATCGCGATCGGCGCCGCGACCGTGATCAGCAGCGCGCGACGGTTCGAAAAATAGAGGATCAGGTCCTTCCGGATCAGGGCACCGAGCGCGGACCACGAGACGTTCATGCGGGTTGCCTGCAGCGTCGACGCCGCGTTCAGTCGCGCAGCTGACGACCGGTCAGCGACAGGAACACGTCCTCGAGATTGGCCTGCGAGCTGGCGATGCGCCGGACCGCATGGCCGCGTGCGGCGAGCCACGTGACGACGTGCGGCAGGCTCGCCCCGAGGTCCGCGATCGCCAGCGTCAGCACGTCGTCGTGCTGCTCCGCGCGCGTCACGCCGGGCTGCTGCAGCAGGTCGGTCGTGTCGACTTCGCCGCCGACTTCGAACGTCACGACGCCGGTGTTGCCGAGCGAGCGCTTGAGCTGCGCCGGCGTGTCGGCGGCGACGACGCGGCCATGGTCGACGATGACGATGCGATCCGCGAGCCGCTCGGCCTCCTCCATGTAGTGCGTCGTGTAGACGATCGCCTTGCCGCGCGCCGCCAGCGCCTCGAGGTTGTCGAAGATCGCGTTGCGGCTCTGCGGATCGATGCCCACGGTCGGCTCGTCGAGGATCAGCAGGTCGGGGTCGTGCACCAGCGCGGCCGCGATGTTGAGGCGCCGCTTCATGCCGCCCGAGTAGCTCGACGGCTTGTCCTTCGCGCGATCGGCGAGGCCGACCAGTTCGAGCGCCGCGTCGACCCGTTCGTCGAGCAGCGTCCCGCGGATGCCGTACAGCGCCCCGAACAGTTCGAGGTTGGCGCGCGCGCCGAAGTCCTCGAACAGCGAGATGTCTTGCGGCACGAGGCCGATGCGTCGCTTGACGGGGCTGTCGTCGCCGCGGATCGGCTGGCCGTCGATCAGCACCGTGCCCGAGTCGGCCGCGACCAGGCCGCAGATGCAGGCGACCGTCGTCGACTTGCCCGCGCCGTTCGGGCCGAGCAGCCCGACCACTTCGCCGCGCGCGACCGACAGCGACACGTCGACCACGGCCCGCTTGGCCCCGTACGACTTGGCCAGGTGCTCGACGGTCAGCATGTTCAGTCGGCTGCCGGCGACGGCGACGGTGACGGCGATGGCGATGGCGACGGTAGCGGCGCCGGCTCGGGCTCGACGGCCGGTACCGCGGCGCGCTTGCGACGGGCGCCCTTGATCTTCCGCTCGCCGGCGCCCGCGTGCACGTCGAGCCAGTCGAAGAACTCGCGGTACCACAGCCGCGAGTTCTGCGGCTTCAGGATCCAGTGGTTCTCGTCCGGGTAGCAGAGCAGACGCGACGGCACGCGCTTGACGCGCAGCGTGTTGTAGTAGGCCAGGCCCTGGTAGTACGGCACGCGATAGTCGAGCTCGCCGTGGATCACCAGCGTCGGCGTCTCGAAGGCGTCGGCGTAATGATGCGGCGACTGCGCCAGCACGCGCGCCTCGTCCTCCCACGGGAAGCCGCCGAGCTCGTGACCGAACCAGAAGTAACCGTCGGATCCCATCATCGCGACCCAGTCGTAGCAGCCGGCGTGGCACACGTAGGCGGCGTAGCGGCCGCGCGTGGCGCGGCCGTTCATCAGCGCGACCATGTAGCCGCCGTAGCTGCCGCCGGTGGCGGTCACGCGGTCGGGATCGATGCGGCCGCTGTCGAGCAGGAACTCGGTGCCGGCCTCGACGTCGGCCAGTTCGCGCCGGCCCCAGTCCCCGTCGATCGAGCCGACGAAGGCCTGGCCCCAGCCGGTGGAGCCGTGATAGTTGACCGACGCGACGACATAACCGGCTGCCGCGAACAGCTGCGTGTTCCAGCGCCAGTGCCAGGCGTCGTTGGAGCAGGTGTGCGGGCCGCCGTGGATGGTGTGCATCAACGGCCAGCGCTTGCCCCGCTTGCCGGACTTGCCGGACTTGCCCGCCTTCTTGCCGTCGGCTTCGGCGTCGTCGAACCCCGGTGGCGGGATGACCCACATCTGCACCGGGTCGCCTTCGAAGCCGGCCACCGTGACCGAGTGCGCGTCGGCCAGCGCCAGCCGCTCGACGATCGGTGCGTTCAGGTGCTCGATGGCGCGCTCGTGCTGGCCGTCGGCGTCGCAGGCGTAGAGCGCGGGTGGATGGGTCTGCGACGAGCGCGAGTAGGTCAGCGTGGCGCCGTCGCCGCTCAGCCGCAGGTCGGTCGTGACGCCGCCGTGCCGCGGACCGCGCAGCAGCTCGCGGGGAACGACCTCCGTCGCGGTGGCCCCGTCGGCGTCCGGCACCTCGAGCGACCAGATCGGCTGCGCCACCTCGGTCTCGGCCAGCAGCAGCAGCCGCTTCGAATCGCGGCTCCACAGCGCGGGACCCTGGACGCCGCGATCCCAGGCGAAGGTCAGCGGCACGATCGCGTGATCGCCGCGGCGGATCAGCGCCAGCCGCGCCTGTTCGTTGTGCGCCCGGGCCAGGTCCGACGACAGCATCGCGATCCAGCGTCCGTCCGGCGAATAGCGCGGCGACTCCTCGGCCCGGCCGGTGCTTCGCGTGGGCGCCGTCCACCTGCCCTTCCGCACGTCCATCAGCACGACGTCGGTGAACGACGGCGCCCGTGGATCGGGATCGAAGTCGTGGGTGAAGGCGACCTCGCGACCGTCGGGGCTGATGTCGAAGAGGTTGGTGTCCGGTTCCTGCAGCGGCAGGTGGAACGAGGTTCCCTCGAACAGATCGCGGACCGACGCGTGGCTGGCCGTGCCGGCTTGCACGTCGGCGAGCGCCAGCGTCGCGACGTGCAGGTGCGGCACGCGGCCACGCGGCATCCAGTGGTCCCAATGGCGGTAGTGGTTGGTCGTGACGACGTAGGCCTTGACCTTGTCGTCGCGCTCCGCCTTCATGCGCGCGGCCTGTGCCACGCCGTCGGTGTCGGGCCACACCCACGACACGAACGCGATGCGCGCGCTGTCGGGGAACCAGCGCAGCGCCGACACCCCGGTCGCGTGGTCGGTCACGCGCACCGCCTCGCCGCCGTCGGCCGCGATCAGGTAGACCTGGGCTTCGTCCTCGAGCGCGCCGCCCGCGTCGACGGGGCGACGCGACGTGAACGCGATCCAGCGGCCGTCCGGCGACCACTGCGGATCGGCGTCCTTCTGCCCGCGCGTCAGCGGGCGCGCGCCGCTGCCGTCGGTCGCGAACGACCACAGTCGGCTGGTGCTGTCGTTGCCGTCCATCGAGAACGACGAGACCGCGGCGCAGACGGCGCGGCCGTCCGGCGACGGCGTGGTCGCGCCGAAGCGCTTCATCGACCACAGATCGTCGATCGTGATCGGTCGTTGGCTCTTGCTCATCGAAGGAGTCCCTCTCGACCGGCCGGTCGGCGAAGCCACGAGTCTACGCGGCCCTCCATCGTCCCTCGCGGCGCAGCGCGACGACCCGGTGGCTCGAAGCGCGATCGACCCGCGATCGAGCCGTGATCGAGGCGCGATCAAGGCGCGATCAAGGCGCGATCAAGGCGCGATCGAGGCGCGATCAAGGCACGATCGACGCGCGCTCGACGCGACGCGCGATCGACCAGCGAGCGACGCGACGCGCGATCGACCCGCGCTCAACGCGACGTGCGCTTCGGCGCGTCGTCCTCCACGATCGCTTCGGCGAGACGCTCCGCGAGGCAACCGTAACTGGTGTCGTTGAGATGCAGGCCGTCGGACGACAGCATGCTCGCGTAGCGTCCCCGCATCGCGTCGGCCCAGAACTTCATCACCGCATAGCGATGGAACACGGGAATGCGATTGCGCGAGCCCAGCGAATCGAAGTGCTCGAGCATGCGTCGATGGTCGGGCACCTCGGTGACGCGCGGCGCGTACTGCAGGTCCATCAACAGGATCTCGATGCCGGCCGCCCGCATGCGGTCGATGCCGCTCTGCACGACACGATCGAAGTCGTCGTAGTCGACGTCGTGCAGGATCGCGTTGGTGCCCATCTGCCAGATCACCAGGTCTGGCTTCACGTCGATGACGTCGGTCTCGAGCCGCTTCAGGTTCTCCCAGGCGTCCTCGCCGTTGATGCCGCGATTGACGATCTCGACCGTCGCGGCCGGTCTGCGCTGCGCGAGCTCGACGGCGAGACGGGACGGATAGCTGTAGCGCGCCGCGCTGGCGCCCGCGCCGGCGGTCGACGACGAGCCGAGCGCGACGATCCGCAGCGGACGACCGGCGGCCAGCGCGGC
>CAHJXF010000116.1 GCA_903644065.1 Betaproteobacteria bacterium | reverse complement strand
GCCCGGTCGCTTCGGCGACGGTCATCGCGCGTCGCCGATGTCGCCGGTGTCGCCGGTGTCGCCGGTGTCGCCGGTGTCGGCGGTGTCGGCGGTGTCGGCAATGAAGGCGACGCCACGGCGTCGGCCGGCGAGTCGGCAGACGGGTTCAGAACGTCACCCCGAGCGAGAAGTGGATGCGCGTCGAGCCGTTGTCGACGCCGTGCGCGACGTCGAAGTCGAGCACGCCGACCGGACTGCGCCAGCGCGCGCCGATGCCGTAGCCGACGACCGGGTCGAGGTCGGACAGCCGGTTGCCCGCGTTGCCGGCATCGACGAAGCCGGCCACGCCCCACTGCGGGAAGCGCGGCGCCAGCCAGTGGTCGACCTCGACCGCACCGGTCGCGACGTAACGACCGCCGACGATGGCATCGGCCTGCCGCACGCCCAGGCTCTGGTAGCCGTAGCCGCGGACCGACCCGTCGCCGCCGGCGCGAAACAGCAGCGTCGACGGCAGCGAGACGGTGTCGCGGCCCAGGACCGCACCGACCTCGCCCCGGACGATCAGCGTGTTGTCCGCGTCGATCGGCTGGTAGCGGATGGCCTTGCCGTAGAAGCGCGTGAACGGCTCGGCGTTGGTGACGCGCACGCCGGCGCCAACCTGGCCGCTCGCCAGATAACCGCGGGTGGGCAAGAGCAGGTTGTCGGTGCGCCGCAACGTGACGCCGTAGGTCACGCCGACCGTCTGCGCGGTGGTCTGCGGCGAGCCGGTCACGTCCTTCTTCTCGTACAGGTAGTCGACCGACGTGAAGCGCTCGGTGGCTTCCGGCCCCCAGGTCCGCTTGCCGCTGAGTCCCGCGCCACGCGTCACCTCGTTCTGCACGTCCTCGCGCTTCACGTTCGACGAGATCGAGTAGTTGCTGCCGCTCGCCGTCGTCGGGAACAGCAGGTCGACGCCCAGCGCCTGGTTGAGGCGATCGACCGAGGCCGTGGTGCGCAGCTGCTTGGCGCCGCCGAGGAAGTCGATGACGTTGTAGCCGAGCGTCGCGCGCGGTCCGGAATTGGTCGACAGACCGACGCCCACCTGCAGCTGCTGCGCGCGGTTCTCCTCGACCAGCACCCGCAGCGGCAGCGTCACCTCGCGCGGCAGTGGCGTCGCCGGCGTGCCCTCGGGCGTCGCGTCGTTCGCGGCCTGGGCCGCGGTCGCGGGCGGTACGACGAACGGCGAGCGCGGATCGGAGCCGGGGTCCGCCTCGGCGTCGATGCTCACCTCGGCGCGCGAGAAGAAGCCGCTGTTGCCGAGCTTCTGCTGGAAGTCGAACAGCGGTTGCTGCGCGTAGAGCTCGCCGAGCTTGATCGGATCCAGGTTGCGCACCGTCTCGGGCGGATAGCGCTTCAGGCCGGTGATCTGCAGCGGTCCGAAGCGCACGGCGGGTCCACTAGCCACCACGACGGCGAGGCGCGCCTTCGACGTGCTCACGTCGACCTTCGCCTCGCTGCGCGTCAGCGTCGCGAACGGATAGGTGCGGATCAGCAGCCCCTGCAGCATCCGGCGCTTGTTGGCCTCCCAGTCGTCCTGCCTGAACACGTCGCCCACCGACAACGTCCAGCCGTTGCGCAGCGCCTCCAGGCTGGGCAACTGGCCGGCCGGCGCCTGCAGCACCGGGCCCGCGAACTGCAGGTCGACGGCTTCGACCGTGGTCACGCCGTTCGGCACCACGCGGTAGCGCGCCGTCCACCGGTCGCCGTCCTGCTCGAGCTCCGCATCGATGGTCGGCGCGTAGTAGCCCTCGGTCGCGATCAGGCGTTCAATCTCCTCCTTGCCCTGGTCGAACAGGCGGCGCAACTGGTCGGCATCGATGCGACCGCGGCGCCCGTCGGCGTCGCGCCAGCGGATCAGGCTCAGGTTGCTCTCGACCAGCGCCTTCAGGTTGCCCGGCGCGTCGATCACGACCTCGTAGCGCGCTTCTTCCGCCCGCACCACGCCGGCCGCCGAAACCAACGCGACGCAGGCGAGCAGCGGCCGAACCCGCGCGACCGCGCGTCGCCCCCGGGGCCACGCGAAACGCTTCACACGCACCGGACGGAGACGCGATGCGACAAGCGGTCAGGCCTCGGCACGCAGGGGGGTGCCTTGCGGCAGCGCCGCGACCTCGAGCGAGTGCAGGTCGCTGGTGCCCTCGCTGCCGACCGGGCGGATGGTGCGACGCGGCGCGTAGGCCGAGATCAGCGCGCAGGCCACGGCCGAGAAGTACGGGATGGCTTGCGTGAACAGGATGCCGATCCACAGCAGGCTCTCATACTGCGTCGGCATCAGCGTCATCACGCCGATGCCGGCGACGACGATGCCGAGCAGCATCAGGCCTTCCTCGCGGACGGCGCCGATCCCCGCGAAGGCGCTGTTCTTCTTGCCGGTCTGCCAGCTCTTCGGCGTGACCACGAAGGTGCCGCGCTTCTGCACCAGGCCGGCGATGATGCCGCGTGCGATCGCGTGGGACAGCGCCATCGACGCGAGCGAAGCGCCGATCACGTCGCGCCATCCGCACGGCACGCGCGCGCGGTACAACGAAGGACCGAAGTAGGCCTTCAGCACGAAGAAGCCGAGCACCGGGATCACGAACAGGTCGAGCGGCAGGCTGAAGTTCTCGGGGTTGAGCAGCATGCCCACGGTCCAGCCGAGCGAGGCCAGCGTGAAGAACAGGTGCAGCGCGTCGGCGAACCACGAGAACCAGCCCGTCAGGAAGTGGAAGCGCTGGCCGGCGGTGAGTCCGGGCGGTCGCCGGGCGATCGCGTCCGCGGCGCGCTTGTCCTGCCGACCCCACAGCCAGTTCCAGCGCCGCTTGAGGATCTGCATCGCGCCGAAGGCCCACCGGTAGCGTTGCGACTTGTAGCCCGAGAAGTTCGACGGCGTGAGGCCGCGGCCGAGCACCTCGTCGATGTAGCGCGTCTCCCAGCCGGCATTCATCAGCCGCAGGCCGAGCTCGGCGTCCTCGCAGATGCACCACTCGGACCAGCCGCCGGTGTCGACCAGCGCACGGCGACGGACCAGCGTCATCGTGCCGTGCTGGATGATGGCGTCGCGCTCGTTGCGGTGGTGCATGCCGATGCGGAAGAAGCCGTCGTACTCCCAGCTCGCCATGCGCTGGAACGCGTTGTGCTGCCAGTCGCGGTGCGCCTGCGGACACTGCACGACCGCCACCCGCGGCGCGTCGAAGTGCCCGACCGTCACCTTCAACCAGTCGTGGTCGACCACGTAGTCGGCATCGACCACCCCGACCACCTCGGCGCGCGGATCGGTCTCGGCCAGCCCGAAGTTCAGCGCCCCCGCCTTGAAGCCCGGCCAGTCGGCGAGATGGAAGAAGCGAAAGCGCGGTCGCACCGGGGCCGCCGACATGCCCGACGCCTGGGCGTCCTGTTCGTTGAGGCGATCGACGTAGCGCTCGACGGGCTTCCAGACCTCTTCGTTCTTCGTGTTGTTGTCGAGCACCAGCACTTCGAAGTTGCGGTAGTCGAGACGCGCCAGGCTCGCGAGCGTCTGGACCACCATCTCGGGCGGCTCGTTGTGGCACGGCAGGTGGATCGACACGAACGGCTCGACGGCGTCGAGCGACGGGCGCTCGGGCCGGAAATGTCGCTGCCAGTGCTTCTGCCACACGACCTCGGTGAACTCGAACGCGTTGGCCAGCAGGATCATCAGCATCGCGCCCAGGGCCGGCAGCAGCAGGGCCAGCATGGTCCAGTCGAGCTTGTTGAGATAGAACTCGAACGGCAGCGTGACCAGCCACACGACGAGCGTCATCGCGGCCTGGATGACGACGCCGAAGAACAGGCGGCCGCCCCAGCGGAAACGCGCGAAGGCGATGCAGAACGCGATGATCGGGAACAGCGCCAGGATCGACGCGACAGTCGCCTTTCGCGGCCAGCCGGGATCGGTGACGACGGGCCCGTCGAAGGTGAACTTGGCTTCGCGGTCGGCGTTGAAGATGCCCCAGTAAGCACCGGTGCGACCTTCGTTGACGCGCTTCCAGGGCTGGTCGAACGCCTCCATCAGGTAATAGTCGATGCCCAGCTTCTTCGCCAGCGGCAGGAAGCCGCGGATGAACTGGGCCTCGTCGGACACGGAAGCCGTCGAGTACACGATCGGCTCGTTGGGTTGCTCGAGGTTCTTGAGCGGCACCCGGCTGCCGCCCGACGGCCAGCCGACCTCGCCGACGACGATCTTCTTGTTCGGGTACTCGCGCTGCATCGCGGTGTAGCGCTTCTCGACGTGGTCGACGGCTCCGGCCCGGGGCACGCCTTCCCAGTACGGCAGCAGGTGGACGGTGATGAAGTCGACATGGCGCGCGACCTCGTGCATCTGCTTGCTCTTCTCGCGATCGGTCGTCAGCCAGATGTCCCACGACTCGGCCGTCGATACCGGCTGGCGCACGCGGCGCTTGACGATGTCGATGTAGCCGATCAGTTCCTTCGGGGTCAGGTCGCCGCGCAGCAGGGTCTCGTTGCCGACGATGACGCGCTCGACGTTGTCGAACTCGCGGGCCTGCTCGATCAGGTACTTGATCTGCTCGTCGTTGCCGTCCTTCCAGCGGTCGAGCCACGCCCCGGCGGTCACCGTCATGCCGTACTTCCGGGCCAGCGCGGGCACGTTGAAGGCGTCGTAGGCGCTGTAGGTCCGCAGCCGCTTCGAATACTTCGACAGCATCGCGATGTCTTCGCCGAGTTCCTGGTCGCTCGGGAACACCTTGTTGGGCGGTAGCGGCGACTGGTCGCGGCGAAACCCGTTGAACGCGAATCCCCCCACCGCGCCGTTCCACGGCGCCGACTCGGGTGGACGATTGATCCACGACCAGAACGACCAGTTGGCCGCCGCGATCACGGCGGCGAGCAGGAAGGCGGACAGGATCGAGCGGGCCCCGGCCGGTCGGCGGCGACGTGGCTCGGGCGACCCATCGACGTCCGGCTGTTCCGCTCGCGCATCGACGCGGCTGTTCGACGGGCCGGATTGGAGGTCAATGCTCAATGACGGGATCCTGATGTCGCGCCGGAGCGGACCGGCAGGCTGAGACTTGTCGCGCAAAGAAGTCCGAATCGGCGGCGATCGGTCGTCGACACCGGGCGCGGCACCCGCCGCATGTTATCGCACCGGACTCGCCCTCAACGCTCCGCCGACGGGCCGCGATGACAGCGCGCGACGCCGGAAACCGCTGTGCGAACCGCTGCGTATGTAGTCGGCGCGAGACCGAGACTGGAGTATTCTTGGACTCCGCCCGATTCGGACCAGACGCTCGAATGCGCACCGTCCGCGGCTTGAATGCACGATCCATGACGGCAACCCCTGCACCCCGAAGCGCTGCCGCGAAGGCGGTGGATCCCTCCGCGTCGTTGACGTTCGGGCCGTATCGCACCATCGAGAAGGTCGGGGCCGGCGCCACCGCCACGGTATATCGCGCCATTCACACCGGCACCGGGCAGATGGTCGCGTTGAAGGTGATCCTCTTCAACCAGTCGAACGCCAAGCTCAGCCGTCGCCTGAAGAAGCTTTTCGCGACCGAAGCCGCGCTCGCGATGAAGGTCAAGCACCCCAACATCGTGTCGATCTTCGAAGCGGACATCGAAGAGAAATTCGCCTACATCGCGATGGAGTTCGTGCCCGGCGTGGCGCTGCGCGAGCACTGCGGGTTCGACAAGTTGCTGCCGGCCCATCGCGTCGTCGAGATCATGTTCAAGTGCGCCATGGCGCTCGATTTCTCGGCGCGCATGGGCGTGGTGCACCGGGACATCAAGCCCGACAACATCATGCTGGGCCCCGACGACGTCGTGAAGATCACCGACTTCGGCCTGGCCCTCGACATGAAGAAGAAGAGCGATACCGACTCGACCTTCATCATGGGCGTGGGCTCGCCGGCCTACATGTCGCCCGAACAGATCAAGGACTATCCGCTCAACGGCCAGACCGACCTCTACTCGCTGGGGACGGTGATGTTCGAACTGTTGACGGGTCGTCAACCCTTCCGCGCCAAGAATCGCGCGTCGTTGATGTACAAGATCATCAACATGGACGCCGAGGCGGTGAGCACGCTCAACCCGTCGGTGCCCGACTCGCTCGACCCGATCATCAAGCGCACGCTCGAGAAGGACCTCTACACCCGCTATCGGACCGGCGCGCAGTTCGCGCAGGACCTGTCGAGCGCCAAGTTCCAGATCCTCGACGATGCCGACTCCGTGCGCCTCACGCGGCGCTTCAAGGTGCTGCGGCAGAACACCGCGTTCACCGATTTCGAGAACGACGAGATCTGGGAAATCCTGCGCATCTCGCACTGGCGCGCGGTGCACGAGTCGCGACCGCTGATGATCGAAGGCGAGGAAGGCGGCAACTTCGGCGTCGTCATCGACGGCGAGGTCGAGGTATCGCTGAAAGGCAGGCAGCTGGCGGTCTACGGCCCGGGCCAGGTGGTCGGCGAACTGGCGTTCCTGTCGCCCGAGCGCGCGCGGCGCAACGCGACCGTGGTGGCGATGGTCGACACCATCTATCTCGAGGTGAACGCGGCGGCGTACGCGCTGGCCAGCGAGGAGTGCCAATATCATTTCAAGGCGCTGGTGGTCGACACGCTGATGCGGCGCACCGAGGAAGCCAACGAGATGCTGATCGCCAATGCGCCGGGTGCCCGGACCAGCATCCGCGACGACAGCGAGTTCAGCTTCGGCCTCGTGCCGCTCGGCCAGGAACTGGGTTCGGCGGACGACTCGCCGGGCGCGCCGTCCGCCTACACCACGCGGGCGGCGGCGCAGCAGCCCGCCAATCGCTCCGGCTACAACACGTCGCAGCCGGTGGCCCGTTCGCCCGGTGCGGCCGTCAGCACCGATCCGGGCGCGGTCACCAACATCCTGTTCAGCAGCGATGGAGGGGTGCGCGTTGTGGACGAGGCCAAGCCCCGCGTCGTGCGCTGAGGCCGGGGCGCGCTCGCGCGACCCGAAGCGTTTGTCGCGACCGCGCCCCGTCGGTACAATCGCGCCGTCGATCAGGAGAGTGCCACCGGACCTGCCGGTGGCCGCCGAAGGCGCAAATCCCATGCTCGCTCAGGCGCGGGTCTCGTACGGGCGCGAGACCGCGAGGACTGGTCCGACGTTGTAAAAATCTGGAGAGCGGTGACCTCGACGATGTCGGGAGCGTCACCCACCGAAGGGGCAAGCGGTCGATCGATCGCAATCTCTCAGGTCAAAGGACAGAGGGAGCCGCTCGTGCCATCGACGTGCTCGACCTCGTCCGCCCCATGACCTCCGCTTCGCCTTCGATGTCCATCGCGTCCAGCGCCGCCGACGAGACGGGCACGCCACTCGTGCGCACCGCGCTGCACGCGCTGCATGTCGAGCTCGGCGCGCGCATGGTGCCGTTCGCGGGCTACGAGATGCCGGTCCAGTATCGGCAGGGCGTGTTGCAGGAGCACCTGCATACCCGCGCCGCGGCCGGTCTGTTCGACGTCTCGCACATGGGCCAGCTGAAGTTGATCGGCGCCGACATCGAGTCGGCTCTCGAGGCGCTGGTGCCCGTCGACATCGTCGGCATGGCGCTTCGACAGCAACGCTATGCGCTGCTGACCGATGCGAACGGCGGCATCCTCGACGACCTGATGATCACCCGCACCGCCGATCACCTCTTCGTCGTGGTCAACGCGGCCTGCAAGGTCCGCGACATCGCGCATCTGCGCGGCGAGCTCGGCGGGTCGGGCGCGCAATGCGATGTCGTCGAACTCGACGACCACGCGCTCCTCGCGTTGCAGGGACCCGCGGCCGCCGCCGTGATGGAGCGCTTGTGCCCGGACGTGGACTTGGCCGCCTGGACCTTCATGACCGCACGGTCCGTCGAGATCGGCGACGTTCCCTGCTTCGCGACGCGCTCGGGCTATACCGGCGAGGACGGTTTCGAACTGTCGATCGCGAATCGTCACGCCGAAGCCGTGGCCCGGCTGCTGCTGGCGCAGCCCGAGGTGGCGCCGGTCGGGCTCGGGGCCCGCGATTCGCTGCGGCTCGAAGCCGGCCTCTGCCTATACGGCCACGACATCGACCGCGACACGACGCCGATCGAGGGCAGCCTGCTGTGGTCGATCTCGAAGGCCCGTCGGGCCGACGGCGAACGCGCCGGCGGCTTTCCGGGGGCCGAGCGCATCCTCGGCCAGATCGCGGCGAGCAAGGACGGTCTGACCACCAAGCGGGTCGGTCTGGTCGGCGTCGAGCGCACGCCGGTGCGCGAAGGCAGCGTGCTGGTCGACGCGGCGGGCGGCGTCGTGGGACGCGTCACCAGCGGCACTTTCGGGCCGACGGTAAAAAAGGCCGTGGCGCTCGGCTACGTGGCGCCGTCGCGGGCCGCCGTGGGCACGCCGCTCTTCGCGATGGTCCGCGGCCGGACGGTCCCGATGCACGTCGCCGCGCCTCCTTTCGTTCCCAGTCGCTACTACCGCGGCTGACCCACCGCGGCCGACCCCCGGCCGTCCGCTTCGCCTTTTCGAGGATTTCCATGACCGCACTGCGCTTCACCGAAGACCACGAGTGGGTTCGCGTCGAGACCGACGGCACCGCGACGATCGGCATCACCGATCACGCGCAGGACGCGCTCGGCGATATCGTGTTCATCGAGATGCCCGAGGTCGACCGGCACTTCGCCAGGGGCGATGCCGTGTGCGTCGTCGAATCGGTGAAGGCCGCGGCCGACGTCAAGATGCCGATCGCCGGCACCATCGTCGCCGTCAACGACGCGCTGCCCGACGACCCAGCCCTGGTCAATACCGATGCGATGAGCGGCGGCTGGTTCCTGCGCGTCCGTCCCGACAGTGGGGCCGACGTCGACGGGCTGATGGACGAGACGTCGTACCGCGCGCTGATCGACGTCTGATCGAAGGGCTCGCATGAACACCGTCACCGAACCCGCACTGGCTGCAGCGGAACCGCGCGAGGCGCAGGCGCCTCGCACCGCGTTGCTCGACCTCGAGCGCCGCGACGCCTTCGTGGCGCGTCACATCGGCCCCTCGGTCGACGACCAGCAGGCGATGCTCCACGCGCTCGGCCACGCGACGCGTCGCGAGCTGATCGACGCCATCGTTCCAGAGGCGATCCGTCGTCCCGCATCCGGCCCGCACGCGATGGCGCTGCCCGACGCGCTGCCGGAAGCGGAGGCGCTGCGAAAGCTCGCCGCCATCGCGGCCCGCAACCAGGTCTTCCGCTCGTTCATCGGCCAGGGTTACCACGGCTGCTTCACGCCGGGCGTGATCCTGCGCAACGTGCTCGAGAACCCGGCCTGGTACACGGCCTACACGCCGTACCAGCCCGAGATCTCGCAGGGCCGGCTGGAGGCCATCGCCACCTTCCAGACGATGGTCGCCGACCTGACCGCGATGGACATCGCCAACGCGTCGATGCTCGACGAGGCCACGGCCGCGGCCGAAGCGATGACGTTGTGCCTGCGGGTCGGCAAGAGCCGCGCGGACCGAGGGCGGCCGCGCTTCCACGTCGCCGACGACGTGCTGCCGCAGACGCTCGCCGTGGTGCGCACGCGC
>CAHJXF010000115.1 GCA_903644065.1 Betaproteobacteria bacterium | reverse complement strand
CCGGCATCCGCGCGAGCGGTGCCGGCTTCGTCGTTTCGGCGACTGCGTTTCAGCGATCCGGTTTCAGCGATCCGGTTCGGCGATCCCGTTCGGCGATCCCGTCCCATCGATCCGTTTTCGCGACGACGTCTCGGCGATCCCGTTTTGATAGTCCCGCCTCAGCGCTCCGCGGCGGTCCTCGTCTCCGCGATCCGGTCTCGCCGGTCCCGCCTCAGCGCTCCGCGGCCGTCCACGTCCCCGCGACGATCTTCTCGAGCCAGAACGCGCCGATGATCGTCTTGACGTCGGTGATTCTGCCGTCGCGCACCCAGTCCAGCACCTCGGCCGGGGCGACCGTGAAGACGTCGAGGAACTCGCCGTCGTCGAGCCGGGCCTCGCCGGCCGTAAGGCCCTCGGCGAGGTACAGCTCGATGTGCTCGTCCGAATACGAGATCGCGTTGTTGATCGTCGCCAGGTGCGTGAAGCGCGCCGCGGCGTAGCCGGTTTCCTCGGCCAGCTCGCGCACGCAGGTCGCGAGCGGCATCTCGCCGGCGTCGATCTTGCCGGCCGGAAACTCGATGAACGCCCGCCCGAGCGGATGACGCCACTGCCGCTCCATCACCACGCTGCCGTCGTCGAGCAGCGCGATGATCATCACCGCACCGGGATGCAGGATGTACTCGCGATGGGTTTCGCGACCGTTCGGCAGTCGCACCGTGTCGCGATTGACGTGCAGGAAGCCGCCGTCGAACACCCGCTCGCTGCGCACCGTCACCTCCTCGAGGTGCGGATGCTGACCGACCGCGCGGCCCGCGACCGGATCGCTCACTGGAAGGTCGGCGACAGGGTCACCGCCATCGCGTTGACGCAGGCCTGCATCAGCCCTTCGGGCAGGACGCCGAGCACCAGCAACGCGGCACCGTTGACGACCAGGACCAGCCGCGCGTCGAAGCGCCCGCTGCGCGCGCCCGCGATCGCGGCGGAAGTCACCGGCTCGTCGAAGAACATCAGCTTGACGATGCGCAGGTAATAGAACGCGCCGATCAGCGACATCAGGACCGCGAACACCACCAGCCACACCTGCCCGGTCAGGAACGCGGCCGACAGCACCGAGAACTTGGCGTAGAAGCCGACCGTGGGCGGCACGCCGGCCAGCGAGAACATCGTCAGCAGCATGACGAGGGCGGCCCACGGGTTGCGCCGGGCCAGTCCCTTGAAGTCGTCGATGTCGTCGGCTTCGTAGCCGTTCCGCGACATCGCGAGCAGCACGCCGAACGCGGCGCAGGTGGTCAACGCGTAGACCACCGCGTAGAACAGCGCCGAGCTGTAAGCGCTCGACGCCGAGTACGCGTTGCCGTTGATGATGCCGGCCAGCATGCCGAGCAGCAGGAAGCCCATGTGGGAGATGGTCGAGTAGCCGAGCATGCGCTTGACGCTGCGCTGCGCGATGGCGGCCAGGTTGCCGAGCGCCAGCGACAGCACGGCCAGGATCATCAGCATCTGCTGCCAGTCGAACGCGAGCGAGATCATGCCTTCGACCAGCAGGCGCAGCACGATGGCGAAGGCAGCCAGCTTGGGCGCTCCGCCGACCACCAGCGTAATGGCCGACGGCGCGCCCTGGTAGACGTCGGGGATCCACATGTGGAACGGCACCGCGCCGAGCTTGAAGCCGAGCCCCGCGACGATGAACACGAGCCCGAAGACCAGGATGGTGCGGTTGGTCACGCCGGCGTCGAGCTGATGGGCGAGCACGGTCAGGTCCAGCGTGCCGGTGGCGCCGTACAGCATCGACATGCCGTACAACAGGAAGCCCGACGACAGCGCCCCGAGGATGAAGTACTTCATCGCGGCCTCGGTCGACGCCGTGTGGTCGCGGCGCAGCGCGACCAGCGCGTAGAACGCCAGCGACATCAGCTCGAGCCCGAGGTAGATCGACAGGAAGTTGTTGGCCGAGATCATCACGAACTGGCCGAGGATCGCGAAGATGACCAGCGGATAGAACTCGCCGCCGCGTTCGCCCGACACGATGCCGCGATCGACCAGGTAATCGTGCGAATAGATCAGCGTGACGATCATCGTGATCGCCGTCGCGAGCTTCAGCAGGTTGGCCATCGGGTCGCCGACGAACATGCGGCCGAACGTGTAGTCGGTGTGGCCGCCGGCCAGGTACAGCGCGCTCAGGATCGCGCACAGCCCGAGCGCGCCGATGCTCAGCCAGTACGACACGATGCGTCGCCGGTCGCCGAGGAACATGTCGACCAGCAGGATGATCGAGCCGGCGACCAGCAGGACGATTTCCGGATACGCCGGGATCAGGTCGATGGTCGGGAACGGGATGGGATTGACGACGAGGGGATTCATGGCGGGGAAGGTACGAACGAATCCGACGCGCCCGAGCAGGTCGTCCAGGCGGGCCCGATCGAGCCGCGAAGCCCGGCCGTCACCGTGCTCCGGCGAGCACTGGCACCGAGGGGCGATGGCGACCGGACGGCACGAGCGGGTAGGGCGAATCGATTCATGCTCAGAGCTTGGACTGCGCGACGTGCCGCAGGAGGTCGACGACCGAGACGTGCATGACGTCGGTGAAGGGCTTCGGCACGAGGCCCATCGCGAGCGACGCGACGGCCAGGATCGCGAGCATCGCGAATTCGCGCGTCCCGATGTCCCGCAACGCGCCGACGTGCGCGTTGGCGACCTTGCCGAACGCGACGCGCTTGTACATCCACAGCGAATAGGCGGCGCCGAGGATCAGCGCGATCGCGGCCAGCATCCCGATCCAGAAGTCGAAGCGCACGGCGGCGAGGATGACGAGGAATTCGCCGACGAAACCCGACGTGGCGGGCAGACCGCAGTTGGCCATCGAGAAGAACAGGAAGAACGCGGCGAACCTCGGCATCGTGTTGACGACGCCGCCGTAGTCGGCGATGAGGCGCGTGTGCATGCGGTCGTACAGCACGCCGATGCAGAGGAACATCGCGCCCGACACGAAGCCGTGCGAGATCATCTGCGCGATGGCGCCCTCCATGCCGAGCTCGCTGAAGACGAAGAAGCCGAGCGTGACGAAGCCCATGTGCGCGATCGACGAATAGGCCACCAGCTTCTTCATGTCGGCCTGCACCATCGCCACGAAGCCGACGTAGATCACCGCGATCAACGACAGCGTGATGATGAACGGCGCGAACTGGTGGGCCGCGTCGGGCGCGATCGGCAGCGAGAAGCGCACGAAGCCGTAGGCGCCCAGCTTCAGCATGATGGCCGCCAGCACCACCGAGCCGCCGGTGGGCGCCTCGACGTGCGCGTCGGGCAGCCAGGTGTGCACCGGCCACATCGGCACCTTGACCGCGAAGGCCATGAAGAAGGCGAAGAAGATCAGCGTCTGCGCGCCGATGGTCAGCGGCAGCTTCTGCCAGGTGGCGATGTCGAAGCTGCCGCCCGCCTGGTTCCACAGGTAGATGATCGCGACCAGCGTCAGCAGCGAGCCCAGGAAGGTGTAGAGGAAGAACTTGATCGACGCGTAGACCCGGTTGGGGCCGCCCCAGATGCCGATGATGAGGAACATCGGGATCAGCGTGGCTTCGAAGAACACGTAGAACAACAGGCCGTCGGTGGCGCTGAAGACGCCGACCATGAGCCCGGACAGGATCAGGAAGGCGGCCATGTAGCCGGCCACGTTCTTCGTCACGACCTCCCAGGCGGCAACCACCACGAATATGGTGATGAACGCGGTCAGCAGCACGAACCACAACGCGATGCCGTCGACGCCCAGACCGTAGATGACCGCGAAGCGCCCGATCCAGTTCGCGTGCTCGACGAACTGCATGCCCGACGCGCCGCTGTCGAAGCCGACGTACAGCGGGACGGTGACCGCGAAGGACACGACCGCGGCCAGGAACGCGAGCCAGCGGACCAGCGGTGCGCGCTCGTCGCGACCGATGGCGAGCAGCACCAGACCCGACACGATCGGGATCCAGATGGACAGGCTCAGGTAGGGAATCGTGGATTGCATCGTTCTGTCTTTGTCACCCCGGCGAAGGCCAGGGCCCAATCAAATCCTTGCATCGCCCCGGCGTGGGCCGGGGTCCGCCCACCGTCGCCCTGGTCGGCTCCCGGCCCGCGCCGGGACGACATGCGCTAGTGCAGCGGCTGGCGCAGCACGAAGTACGACATCAGCGCCAGCACGCCGATGATCATCGCGAACGCGTAGTGATAGATGTAGCCCGACTGCGCGGTCCGCACCACCGACGCGAACCAGCCGACGAAGCGCGCGCTACCGTTGACGAAGCCGTCGATCACCGACTGGTCGCCGCGCTTCCAGAGGTTGTTGCCGAGGCGCCGCGCGCCGCCCGCGAAGACGATCTCGTTCAGGCGATCGAGGTAGTACTTGTTGTCGAGCAGCCGGTAGAGCCACGCCGTCTTCGCTTCGACGACGTCGGTGAGCTTCGGGTTGATTAGGTACAGATAGCCGGCGACCACGACGCCCGCGAGCGCCAGCCAGAACGGCAGGCCGACGAAGCCGTGCAGGCCGAAGGCCAACGCGCCGTGGAACTTCTCGGCCAGCCGCTCCATCACGCGATGGTTCTCGCCGACGAAGATCGCGCCCTGGAACCAGTCGCCATACAGCATCGGGCCGATCGTGAAGACGCCGATCAGCGCCGACGGGATCGCCAGCAGGATCAGCGGCAACGTGACGACCCAGCTCGTCTCGTGCGGCTTCTGGCCGGGTTCGAGGCCGTGGTGCTCGTCGTGCCCGCTTCCATCATGACCACGGTCGTCGTGGGCGATCTCGTCGTGCGTCGCGCTCGCTTCGTTGGTGCTCAGGTCGGCATGCGCGTCGTCGTGCTGGTCGTGTCCGGCGCCGGCCGGGCCGCCGACCTCCGCACCGTGTCCGACGGGCGCCGGCTGCACCTGCGCCGCATGGTCCGGCGCGTGCGGCTGGCCGAAGCGCTCCTTGCCGTGGAACACCAGGAAGAACATGCGAAACGAGTACAGCGCCGTCACGAACACGCTGACGACGACCGCGAAGTAGGCGAAGCCCGAGCCCGCGACGTGCGACTCGGCCACCGCCTCGATGATCGAGTCCTTGGAATAGAAGCCCGAGAAGAACGGCGTGCCGATCAGCGCCAGCGACCCGATCAGCGACGTGAACCACGTGATCGGCATGTACTTCCGCACGCCGCCCATGTTGCGGATGTCCTGGTCGTGATGCATGCCGATGATCACCGACCCGGCAGCGAGGAACAGCAGCGCCTTGAAGAACGCGTGCGTCACGAGGTGGAAGATCGCGGCCGAGTACGCCGAGGCGCCGAGCGCGACCGTCATGTAGCCGAGCTGCGACAGCGTGGAGTACGCGACGACGCGCTTGATGTCGTTCTGGATCACGCCGAGGAAGCCCATGAACAGCGCGGTGATGGCGCCGATCACGATGACGAAGCTCAAGGCCGCGTCGGACAACTCGAACAGCGGCGAGAAGCGCGCCACCATGAAGATGCCGGCCGTCACCATCGTGGCCGCGTGGATCAACGCGGAGATCGGCGTGGGACCCTCCATCGAGTCGGGCAGCCACACGTGCAACGGAAACTGCGCCGACTTGCCCATCGCGCCGATGAACAGGCAGATGCAGGCCGGCGTCAGCAGCATCCAGCCGGTGCCGGGCAAGGTCATGCGCGACAGCGCCTGGCCCTGCGCGAACACGTCGCCGTAGTGCATCGACCCGGTGTAGGCCAGCAGCAGGCCGATGCCGAGGATGAAGCCGAAGTCGCCGACCCGGTTGACGAGGAACGCCTTCAGGTTGGCGTAGATCGCGGTCGGCCGCGTGTACCAGAAGCCGATCAGCAGGTACGACACCAGTCCCACCGCCTCCCAGCCGAAGAACAACTGGAGCATGTTGTTCGACATGACCAGCATCAGCATCGCGAACGTGAACAGCGAGATGTACGCGAAGAAGCGCTGGTAGCCGGGGTCGTCGACCATGTAGCCGATGGTGTAGACGTGGACCATCAGCGACACGAAGGTGACGACCAGCATCATCGTCGCGGTCAGCGAATCGACCAGGAAGCCGACCTCGAAGCGGATGTCGCCGGTCTGCGCCCAGGTGTAGAGCGCCTGGTCGAAGTGCGCACCCTGCCGAACGTCGAGGAACACCAGCACCGACAGCACGAACGCGACCGCGACGCCGAGGATGGTGACGCTGTGGGCGCCGCTGCGGCCGATGGCCTTGCCCAGGAAGCCGGCCAGGATCGCGCCGGCGAGCGGGGCCAGCGGCACGGCGGCCAGCAGGGTCGCGGAGAGAGTCGGCGCGAGGGTCGACATCATCGTGACCGCCCCATGGGCATCGAATGGAGGTGCATCGGCTCAGCCCTGCAGCTTGTCGAGGTCCTCGACGTTGACGGTGTCGAGGTTGCGGAACAGCAGCACGAGGATGGCGAGACCGATCGCCGACTCGGCCGCCGCGACCGTGAGGATGAAGAAGACGAAGATCTGCCCGCCGTAGTCGCCGAGGTAGTTCGAGAAGGCGATGAAGTTGGTGTTGACCGCGAGCAGCATCAGCTCGATGGCCATCAGCAGCACGATGACGTTGCGGCGGTTCAGGAAGATGCCGATGACGCTGATCGCGAACAGGATCGCGCCGAAGACGAGATAGTGGGCGAGGCTCAGCACGAGCCCACCCGCTCGTGCGCGAAGCGTACGCACTTCATGTCGCCCCGGCGGAGGCCGGCAGCCAGTGCGCTTGTCGACGCACGGTGCGCGAGACGCGGTCCCGGCCTTTGCCGGGAGGACACGACCGGTGAACCGGCACCGAGCTTCATTCCCGCTTCTCCGAAGCCATCCGCACCATTCGCACCCGATCGCCGCGCTTGACCAGCACCTGCCGGTTCGGGTCCTGTCCCTTCGTGTCCTTCCGGGCCCGCAACGTCAGCGCGACGGCCGCGATGATCGCGACCAGCAGGATCACCGCCGCCACTTCGAAGCCGTAGACGTAGTCGGTGAAGATCAGCCGACCCAGCTCGCGGGTGTTGCTGCTGCCCGGCGGAACCACCAGGGTGTTGGCCGCGCTCTCGGGAATGATGAACGTCTTGAGCAGGACGAACGCCATCTCGAGGACGATGACGATGCCCACGCCACCGGCCAGCGGCAGGTTGGTCCAGAAGCCTTCGCGCAACTTGTCGAGGTCGATGTCGACCATCATCACGACGAAGATGAACAGCACCATCACCGCGCCGACGTAGACCAGCACCAGCGCGATGGCCAGGAACTCGGCCTTCAGCAACATCCAGATCGCGGCGGACGTGAAGAACGCGAGCACCAGGTGCAGGGCCGCGTGCACCGGATTGCGCGCCGTGACGACGCGCAACCCGGCGTAAACGGCCACCAGCGCGAAGACGTAGAAGAGGATTGCCTTGATGTCCATGCGTTCTTGTTGTTCGACCGCGCCCAGGCGCCGCGTCCTGCTTCGTTCGGCGCGACATTCGCACGCCGCCCATCCCTGCTGCTTTGATCCGCGGTGCGCTGTCGCACGACCGGCGGTTCGACGCGGCTCGCACCGTCCTCGTCGCGACCGCCACCGCCCATCACCCGTTCCCACTCGGTCGCTGTCGAGCGGCAGGCGCTCGGTCGCGAACCCGGTTCTCCGCAGATCGTTGCATCGTCAACGATCGGCCAGCCGTCGTGCTTCAGCGATACGGCGCGTCGGCGCTCCGCGCATCGGCGATCTGCTTCTCGTAGCGATCGCCCACCGCCAGCAGCATTTCCTTCGTGAAATGCAGGTCGCCGCGCTTCTCGCCGTGGTACTCGAGGATGTCGGTCTCGACGATCGAGTCGACCGGACAGCTTTCCTCGCAGAAGCCGCAGAAGATGCACTTGACGAGGTCGATGTCGTAGCGCGTCGTGCGGCGCGTGCCGTCTTCCCGCTGGTCCGACTCGATCGTGATCGCCAGCGCCGGGCACACCGCCTCGCACAGCTTGCACGCGATGCAGCGCTCCTCGCCGTTCGGATAGCGACGCAGCGCGTGCAACCCGCGAAACCGCGGCGACTTGGGCGTCTTCTCCTCCGGAAACTGAATGGTGATCTTGCGAGCGAACATGTAGCGGCCGGTCAGCGCCATGCCCTTCAGCAACTCGCCCAGCAGCAGGCTGCCGAAGAAGTCCTTGATGGCCGTGACGGTCCCGCGGCCCTGCTCGCGCTCGACCTGGATCCGGGTGGTGGGTTCAGTCAACATGACTTGCCTTTTGAGACCTCATTCGAACGTTGCTTTCGTACTCGTCACTTCCAGATGTTCCACGGCGTCTGGATCCACAGGCCGACGATCATCAACCACGCGAGGGCCAGCGGAATGAAGACCTTCCAGCCGAGCCGCATGATCTGGTCGTAGCGATAGCGCGGAAACGTGGCGCGGAACCACACGAAGAACGTCACCAGCACCGCGGTCTTGCCGAACAGCCAGAGCCAGCTCCAGAACGTCATCGAATCGGCGATCCACTGCGGCGTATCCATGCCGACCAGGCCGAACGAGATCGGCGCGCTCCAGCCGCCGAAGAACATGATCGCGGCCAGCACCGAGATCAGGATCATGTTCATGTACTCGGCGAGGAAGAACATCGCGAAGCCCATGCCCGAATACTCGACCATGTGGCCGGCGACGATCTCGGACTCGCCTTCGACCACGTCGAACGGATGCCGGTTGGTCTCGGCCACGCCCGACACGAAATACACGACCAGCATCGGCAGCAGCGGCAACCAGTTCCACGACAGGAAGTCGAGGCCGAAGCCCGCGAAGTGGCCGCGCTGCTGGCTGGCCACGATGTCGGTCAGGTTCATGCTGCCCGACGTCATCAGCACCACGACCAGCGCGAAGCCCATCGCGATCTCGTAACTCACCATCTGAGCCGACGCGCGCATCGCGCCCAGGAACGCGTACTTCGAGTTCGACGCCCAGCCCGCGATGATGATGCCGTACACCTCGACCGACGTG
Source organism: Betaproteobacteria bacterium (assembly GCA_903644065.1). Taxonomy (GTDB): domain Bacteria; phylum Pseudomonadota; class Gammaproteobacteria; order Burkholderiales; family Burkholderiaceae_D; genus CAHJXF01. The sequence goes on along the minus strand of CAHJXF010000115.1, from coordinate 593 downwards.
ATGGCCATGATGAACAGCAGGCCGGCGTTGATGTTGCCGACCGCGTCGTCGGGCCCGAAGGGGATCACCACCCACGCGGCCACCGCCGGCATGATCGCCATCATCGGCGCGATCAGGAACAGCCCCTTGCTGGCGTTGGCCGGGACGATGATCTCCTTCAGCAGCAGCTTCAGGACGTCGGCGAACGGCTGCAGCAGCCCAAGCGGACCGACCCGGTTCGGACCCATCCGCAAGTGCATCCAGCCGATCACCTTGCGCTCCCAGAGCGTCAGGTAGGCGACGCACAGGATCAGCGGCCCGACCACGCAGACGATCTTGACGAGGTTCCAGACGAGCGGCCACGCCACGCCGAACGTGGACGACCCGTTGAGCGTAATCCAGTCGATCATGCGGCGACGGCGACGGCATCGGCGGCGCTCTGTGGCGAGACACTCCTGACGCGGGTCAGCGTCACGCTGCCGAAGAGCGCCGGCAGCCCGGACGTGGACGGATGCGCGGCGGCGATGCGCACGCAGCCGTCGGCCACCGTCTCGTCGAGCAGGCAGGCGAGTTCGGCGTGCCCGCCGTCCATCGCGGCGCGCACCGTGTCGCCG
>CAHJXF010000114.1 GCA_903644065.1 Betaproteobacteria bacterium | reverse complement strand
GGTCGCGATGCGCGACCGCGTCAGCCGACGCCGCGCCGGGCGACGGCTTTCTTCTTCGCGACGGCAGGTCCCTTCCGGCGTCGGGCCGGCAGCGACGAGAAGATCGGTCCCCGTAGCGGCGCGATCTCCGGCAGCGGCAGATAGGCGATCGCGTCCGCTTCGTCCGCCGCGACGCCCATGCCGCGCAGAAAGGTCGCCGTCAGCTGCTCGGCATGATGTTCGTGCGTCGGCTCCGTCAACATCGTCTCGATCCCGTAGAAGATCGCACCCATGACGATGTCGCGCGCGACGAGCAGATCGGTGACGGTCACGCGCCTGGCCACGAGGGCGCTTTCCAGGTCGCGCTTGAGATGCTGATCGATCATCTGGCCGCGGGCGGCGACGCGCGTGCCGACGGTGGTGATGAAGCGCCCCCACTGCGGATAGCGCAACGAGGTGTGCATGTAGAGCCGCGTGCCGATGCTGAAGCGATGCACCGGGTCCGCGAAGGTGAGGACCACCGGGTCGACCACCGCGAGCACCTCGTCGCTCATCGACGTGGCGAGCGCCAGCGAGAGTTCGTCGGTGGTGCGGAAGTGGTTGTAGAAGGTGCCCCGCGAGACGCCGGCCGCCGCGATGACGTCGTCGATGGTGGTCGCCTCCGGCCCCTTGTTCGTGAAGACCTGGAGCGCGCTCTGCAGCAGGCGCACGCGCGTCGTCTCACGACGCTTGGCGCCGACGCGCACCCGGTGGTCGACGGACGGTTCGAGTGGTCGGGTCATCTGCATCGCACTCGCTTCGGCAACCGATGCCACTGTCGTAGAAGCAGCGACAGCCGAGGGATAACCCTAGTCATGATTCTCACCATGTCATCTTGACAGTCTGTTCAGTGCAGCTAAGATGCGTCGAAGAGCGCAGCCCTTTCGAGCCGCGCCACTGACGCAGTCTACTGACCTGTGTGAGGAGATCCGCATGACCGTTCGCGATTTCGCGAGGAATGTACTGCGCCCATCGCATTCGGCGGCGCCGGCGGCGGCCGCAGCGCGCTTCGACACGAACTTCGCATCGCTGTCCACCGACGGCGACGCCTTCGACGCGGCGTGGGTGGGGGCGCGTTCGACCGGCGTGCCGGCGACACGCTGCAGCGCGTTTGCGCAGCGCGTCTGCTTCGAGTCGCGACGCCACCGCGGTAACGGGCGTGCGGCTCCGAACGACTTGCCGTCGTTCCGCCGGGACTGCGCCACGTTCGATGAAAGCGGTCATCCAAGGAGACGGTCTTGAACGACGACAAGCTGCAAGGTCGCAAGCCCGGCTTCTCACGCCGGGATTTCAATGCATTGGTGGCCGGCGGGTTGATGAGCCAGACCTTTCCGGCCGATGCGCAGGCGCCGGACCCTGCCCGCAACGACACGTCGTCGAAGGCGAGCGGTGCCGGATCGGTTCAACGCATCGATGTGCATCACCACTTCTTGCCGCCCGAGTACGTGGCGGCGATGGGCGAGGCGTATCTCGCTGACCCCGCGCCCAACCGCGAACTGCCGAAATGGAAGGTCGCCGACTCGCTCGACGCGATGGACCGCCAGGGCGTGACCAGCGCGGTGGTGTCGATCACCGGTCCCGGCGTGCTGAAGAAGGACCCTGCCGAGACGAAGCGGTTGGCGCGGCTGTGCAACGACTACGGCGCGAAGATGGTGGTCGATCATCCGACGCGCTTCGGCAATTTTTCCTGCCTCCCGTTGCCGGACGTCGACGCGTCGCTCGAGGAGATCCGCCATGCCTTCGACACGTTGAAGGCCGACGGCATCGGGATGATGACGAATTACGCCGACCTCTATCTCGGCGATGCCAAATTCATCCCCGTGATGGACGAATTGAACCGGCGCAAGGCCGTCGTCTATGTCCATCCGACGACCTGCAATTGCAATGCCGGACTCCTGCCGGACCTGCCGCACTCGCTGATCGAGTTTCCGCACGACTCGACCCGCACCGTATGCAGCCTGATGTTCTCCGGCACCTTCAGCCGTTATCCGGACATCCGCTGGATCTTCTCTCATGCGGGCGGCACCCTGCCGTTCCTGGCCCCCCGCATCGCGGTGATCGGATCGCTGGACCGCGAGTTGGCGAAGCGCGTTCCGGAAGGCGTGATGCCGACCCTCAAGAAGCTCTACTACGACACGGCGTCGTCGGCCAACCCGATCACGTTCGGCGCGCTGTTCAAGTTCGTCACCCCGAAGAACGTCGTCCTCGGCACCGACTTCCCGTTCATTCCCGAACCCGGCATGAAAGCGACGTTGAACGGCATCTCCGCCGCCGGCTTGTCCGAGGGCGACGTGCGTGCGATCGAGAGCGAGAACGCCGCGGTCCTGTTGCCGCGCATCGCTGCGGCGGGCGCACGGGTCGCACGGTGACGGCTTGACGGGCGCCGCGACGTTTCGACGGCGCGCCGAGGCGAGGCGAGGCGAGGCGAATTCACGATCGGCGATGTGCGCGCGGACGCCGTGTTCGTCCCGCACGGTTCGTGACACGACAGCGTGCAGACGGGCGTTCGTTCCGATAAAAACAGAGGAGACGATATGGATGGACATGAGCACTGCTCTCACGGTTCGCCGCGCCTTGCCGCGCGCCGCGGCTTCATCACCGGTGCGACCGCGCTGGCCGCCGCCGCTGCCCTGCCCGGCCTCGCGCGTCCGGCCGGCCCGAAGGTGGAGTTCGTCGATTTCCACCATCATCTCGAGCCCACGGGAAAGACGACCGAAGGACGCCCGTGGTCGCTCCAGAACGCCGTCGAGGAACTCGAACGCGATTCGGTGATGGCGATGGGGTGGCCCGGTCCCATCCAGGACACCGACCCGACCGCGGCGCGGAAGAAAGCGCGCGACAACAACGAGTGGGCGGCGAAGGTCCGTAGCGACCATCCGGAACGTTTCGGGCTGTTCGCCTCGCTGCCCATGAACGACGTGGACGGAACTCTCGCCGAGATCGCCTACGTCTTCGACGTGTTGAAGTTCGACGGCATCGGCCTGGCCACGAACTACGGCGACGCCTGGCTGGGCGACAAGAAATTCCAGCCGATCTGGCAGGAACTGGATCGGCGCCATGCGCTGGTGTACGTCCATCCCGCGCAGGCGCCGTGTTGCACGGCCGGCACGCTGAGCTACGAGCGGGAGAAGGACTACCTCACCGCGCCGTGGATCGAGTTCCCGGTCAACACCGCGCGAACCATCCTGAGCCTGTGGGCGACCGGTACGACACAACGCCTGCCGAACATCCGCTTCGTGTTCTCGCACGGCGGTGGGGTGCTGCCCATCCTGATCGGTCGCTTCGCCGGTTTCAGCGGATGGGAGACGGTGGGCAAGGAGAATCTCGACGCGCTGTTTCCGCAGGGCGTCTATGCCGAGTTCGCCAAGCTCTACTTCGAATGCGCCCAGGCCTACGCCCCCGAGACGATCACGATGCTCCGCACGATGGTCCCGCCGTCCCACCTGGTGTTCGGCACCGATCATCCTTACTTCCACGTCTCGCATCCGGTCGGCCTGTTCAACAAGCTCGACCTGCCGGAGCCGCTCCGCACGATGATCAAGCGAGGCAATGCGGCCACGCTGTTCCCGCGCCTACAGGTGGCTTGAGCCCTTCGGACACGTTTGCGGCGATCGGTCGACGCGAAGCGACGCGGACCGCGGCGGCAATCGTTTCGTGTCAGGGATAACCCCAGGCGAAGTTAGCAACGTGTCATCTTGACAGACTGTTCAATCGGTCACAGCATGAAGGCGGCGGATCGATTCGCGATGATGCGATGCGGCGGTCGATCGGGACCATGACAAAAGCGGGAAGCGCGCCGAAGCGGCGTACCTATCCACAGCGATGAGGGAGACGGTCGATGAACAGTGGAAGGTTGGTATCGGTTGCGATCTGTGCCCTGGCCGCCACGGCCGCCCAGGCACAGACCAGCGTCACGGTATACGGCGTCGCGGACGGGGATTTTCGCGTCGACCATACCAACGTGGGAACGCTCAAGGGCATCGGCAGCGGCGGGTATCTCGCGTCGCGCTGGGGCATTCGCGGTTCGGAGGACCTCGGTAGCGGGTTGAAAGCGAATTTCGTGTTCGAACAGGGCTTCGATCTCAGCGACAACAGTGCCAACCAGGGCAACGTGACGCCCGCCACGCCGACCACCAACGTCTCGTCGACGGGCGGGCGTTTGTTCAGTCGGCTCGCCACGGTCGGCATGTCGAGCGACCTGCTGGGCAACCTGCGGGTCGGGCGCGACCTCAAGTCGATCTTCGTCGCCGCATTGACGGCGGACGCGTTCAAGGGCAGCTACGTCGGCACCGGCGCCAACGTCGGCATCCCCGCGAGACTCAACAGCCGCTACGACAACGGCGTCTACTACGACTCGCCCACCGTCGGCGGCCTGCGCTTGACCGCGAACATCGCGCTGGGCGAATCGACGACCGACACCGTGCCCGGTACGCCGAAGAACGCGGGCAACAAGTTCGGCAGCGGGATCTACTACACGCGCGGACCGCTCTACCTGACCTACGCCTATTCGAACGACAAGGTCGGCGCGACGTCGCCGCTGATCTCCAACAGCGTCAATCACACGCGGGTCAACGTGGCCGGTGCGGTCTACGACTTCGGCATCTTCAAGATCCACGGCCTGGCGTTCTCCGGCAAGGACAGTCTCGGCTTCAACGTGCGCAGCGGACATATCGGGACGTCGGTTCCTTTCGGTGCCTGGACCTTCATCGCCGGTTACGGACACGTCAACGACATGGGCGCGAGCAATCCGGCCGCACCGAAGGTCAAGACCAACTACGACGCCAATTTCTACGGTGCCACGGCGCAGTACTCTTTCTCGAAGCGGACGTTGGTCTACGCGTCCGGCGCAGCGTGGAAAGTGGCGAACCGCTTCGGTGGCGCGTACGGCATCGTCGATGCGAACTCGCCGTCGATCGGCTTGCTGACCACGTCGAACATCTTTGGCGTCAATCCGTGGTCGGCGCAGATCGGGATCGATCATCTGTTCTGAGTCGACGCGGGATGGGCGCGCCGAAGGGCGACATGGATGGATGAACGGATCGGGCGGGGAGCGGCGTTGTCGGAAATGAAAGTGAGGGTCCGGGAAATCCGGCAGGAAGCGATCGACGTCAAGTCGTTCGTACTGGTCGATGCGGGGGGCGCGACGCTGCCGTCGTTCTCGTGCGGGTCGCACATCGACGTGAACGTCGGTGGCGTCGTTCGACAGTATTCGCTGTGCAACGTCGCCGGCGGATCCGATCACTACCGCATCGCGGTCAAGCGCGAGCCCGAGTCGCGCGGGGGCTCGCGGCTACTGCACGACGACGTGCACGTGGACGACGTGCTGATCGTCTCCGCGCCGCGCAACAATTTCGAGCTCGATCGTGACGCCGGGCACACCTTGCTGCTCGCCGGCGGGATCGGCATCACGCCGCTGCTGTCGATGGCCACGACGCTGAAGTCCGCCGGAGCCTCGTTCCAGCTGCAGTACTTCACTCGGTCGATCGCGCACACCGCGTTCCACGAGGAGCTGTCGCGCCCCGATCTCGCCGAGCAGGTGACGTTCCACTACGCCCTCGAACCGTCGGGCCTCAAAGCCTACCTGCGCAAGCTGCTATGGCATCACGACGCCGGTGCCCATCTGTATCTGTGCGGCCCGCGACCGTTCATGGACCTCGTCCAGGACACCGCGGCCGCCACCTGGCCGCCCGAGAACGTGCATCTCGAATACTTCGCGGCCGACTCGCAGTCGTTGGCCGGGCCGCAACAAGCCTTCGACGTACGACTCGCCCGGTCCGGCAAGTCGTGCCGCGTCGACGAGGGCCAGAGCATCGTGCAGGCGCTGCTGGCGCTGGGAATCGAAGTGCCGACGTCGTGCGAGCAGGGGGTATGCGGTACCTGCCTGACCGGCGTGCTGGCCGGTACGCCCGATCATCGCGACGTCGTGCTGAGCGACGAGGAGAGGGCGGCCGGCGACAAGATCATGCCGTGCGTGTCGCGCGCCCGCTCGTCGTCGATCACGCTCGATCTTTGAACGTCAAAGCAGAAGGAACACCATGGATGTCCGTGCCGCAGTGGCCTACGAAGCCGGTGCTCCGCTCGTCGTGGAGACCGTGCAGCTCGATGGTCCGAAAGCGGGGGAGGTGCTGGTCGAGATCAAGGCGACCGGCATCTGTCACACCGACGAGTTCACGCGCTCGGGCGCCGATCCGGAAGGTCTCTTCCCGGCCATCCTCGGCCATGAAGGCGCCGGGATCGTGGTCGACGTCGGGCCCGGCGTCACCACGCTGAAGAAGGGCGACCACGTCATTCCGCTGTACACGCCCGAGTGCCGGCAATGCAGGTCGTGCCTGTCGCGAAAAACCAATCTGTGCACCGCGATCCGCGCGACGCAGGGCAAGGGCGTCATGCCGGACGGCACCAGCCGCTTCTCGCTGAACGGCAAGAAGTTGTATCACTACATGGGCTGCTCGACCTTCGCCAATTACACGGTGCTGCCCGAGATCGCGCTGGCCAGGATCCGCGACGACGCACCGTTCGACAAGGTCTGCTACATCGGCTGCGGCGTCACGACCGGCATTGGGGCGGTGATCAACACGGCGCAGGTCGAGCCGGGCTCGACGGTCGTCGTGTTCGGCCTGGGCGGCATCGGGCTCAACGTCTTGCAGGGGGCCCGCATGGTCGGGGCCGACATGATCGTCGGCGTCGACATCAATCCGGCGCGCGAGGCGCTGGGCCGCCAGTTCGGCATGACGCATTTCGTCAATCCGAAGACGATCGGCGGCGACCTCGTGGCGCATCTCGTCGAACTGACCGGCGGCGGCGCCGACTACAGCTTCGAGTGCATCGGCAACGTCGAGCTGATGCGGCAGGCGCTCGAATGCTGCCATCGCGGCTGGGGCGTGTCGGTCATCGTCGGCGTGGCCGCTTCGGGGCAGGAAATCCATACCCGTCCCTTCCAGCTCGTGACGGGCCGCGTCTGGAAAGGCACGGCCTTCGGCGGCGCGCGCGGCCGCACCGACGTGCCGAAGATCGTCGACTGGTACATGGACGGCAAGATCAACATCGACGACCTGATCACGCACGTGATGCCGCTCGATCGCATCAACGAAGCCTTCGACCTGATGCATGCGGGGACGTCGATCCGCAGCGTCGTCACCTACTGACCCGGAGACTTGCGCGATGCGACTGCTGGAGACGGACATCCGGATCGACGCGGCCCCACAGACCGTGTGGAGCATCCTCGACGACATCGACCGTTATCCCGAGTGGAACGAGACGGTGCCGCAGATCGAGGGCCGCACGACCGTGGACGGCACGCTGCGCATCCTGCTCGTGCAGCCGGAGACGCCGGACCTGCCGCTCGAGCCGACCATCCTGCGCATCGTGGGCGCACGGGAACTGCGGTGGATCTCGTACACGCCCGACCCGACGCTCCTGTCCGGCGAGCACATCTTCATCCTCGAGCCGACTGACGACGGAGGTTGCCATCTCAGGCACAACGAGATCTTCCGCGGCTCGCTCGTCGACACGATGTGGCCGGGGATCAGCATCAACGGCAAGGCCGCCTACGAGCGGATGAACCGCGCGTTGAAGGCACGTGCCGAGGCCGCGCGCGACGTCCCGGTCGCGATCCATCCATCGGTCGACCGGGGCGTCGTGCCGCATCGTCCGGCCGTCGATGGCTCGACCTTGCGCTGCCTGTGCCCGACCGATCGGGTCGAAGTGCGGATCGCGGCCGCCGTCAGTCACAACCATCTTTGCGGCTGCAGCAAGTGCTGGAAGCCGGCCGGCAGCCTGTTCGCGCAGACGGCGGTCGTGCCGAAGGACGCCCTGGAGATCGCCGCTCGTGCCGACAAGCTGCAGGTCGTCGATGCTGCGCAGGCGATCCGTCGCCATGCCTGCACCGGTTGCGGCGCGCACCTCTTCGGTCGGGTCGACGACCCGGACCATCACTTCTACGGCGTCGACTTCGTGCATCCGGAACTGGCCGACCAACCGCCACCGGCACCGCGCTTCGCCGCGTTCGTGTCGTCGATCGTCGAGACCGGGACGCCCGCTTCGCACATGCAGTCGGTCCGCACGCGCTTGCGCACACTCGGCCTCGAGCCGTACGACGTGTTCTCGCCGGAGCTGATGGACGTGATCGCGTATCACAAGGTCAAGATGGCACGCTCGACCGAGCGGACCGGCGCCGCCTGATGGACGATGTCGCGGCGACCGCGCGGCGACCGCGCGGCGATACGACGGCACACGGCTCCGGCATGGCAGGACCGCGCGTGCCATGTCGGCGCCCGACCATGAGCGGGATGGCGGCCGCGCTTCGACGAGCCGCCCGCATCCGGCGCGTGCACGAATATGGTTTTTGACCAGAGATTGGAGTACGACATGACGAGCGACCGACCGACCTACGACATCGATCTCTACAGCGACGAGGTGATCGGGGATCCGTATCCGCACTACCGCGCGTTGCGCGATGCCGGCGCCGCGGTGTGGCTGACGAAGAACGAAGCCTGGGCGATCACGCGCTACCAGGACGTGCGCGATGCGTTGCGCAATCCGCAGGTGTTCTCCTCGGCGCACGGCTGCATGCTGAACGAGCCGATGAACGAGGCGGTCAAGGGCATCATGCTGTGCTCCGACGATCCGCATCACATGGCGCTGCGGAAGGTGTTCGCGGAGCCGCTGATGCCCGGTGCGCTGGCGAAGATCAAGGACCGGCTCGTGACGCTCGCCGATGCCAAGATCGACGAGTTGGTCGACTCCGGATCGTTCGACGCGGTCGCCGATCTCGCGCACTACCTGCCGCTCACGGTCGTCACGGAACTGGTCGGCCTGAACGACGAGGGGCGCGCGCAGATGCTGGCGTGGGCGGCCGGCATCTTCAACGCGTTCGGACCGCTGCCCAACGCGCGCACCGAAGCCGGCCTCGCCACGGCGCAACTGGTCTTCGAGTACATCAACACGCGCGCGCCGCGCGAGACGTTCCTGCCGGGCGGCCTGGGCGCGCGCATCTTCGAGTGCGCCGATCGCGGGCTGGTGTCGCAGGAGCAGGCGAAGGTGCTGTTGATCGATTACCTGACGCCGGCGCTCGACACCACCATCAACGCGACCAGCAGCGCCATCTGGCTGTTCGGACAGTTCCCCGATCAATGGGACCTGATCCGCGAGGACCCGTCGCTGATCCCCAATGCGATCAACGAGGTCGTGCGGCTCGAGTCGCCGATCCGCGCTTTCGCCCGCTACGTCACGCAGGACCACACGATGGGCGGCGTGGCGCTGGACGCGGGATCGCGCGCCGTCATCCTCTATGCGTCCGCCAATCGCGACGAGCGCAAGTGGGACGATCCGGAACGCTTCGACGTCAGGCGGAAGGTGGCCGATCACATGGGTTTCGGGCACGGCACGCATACCTGCGCGGGCATGCACCTGGCCAAGATGGAGATCCAGTGCCTGCTCGAGGCCCTTGCCAGGCGCGTCCACCGTTTCGAGCTGGGCGAAGGCCAGCACAGCGTCCACAACGTGCTGCGCGGGCTCGTCAAGCTGCCCGTCGCCGTCCACTGATCGTGGTGCGAGCGGAGCCGGTCGAGCGCCGGATCGCCGTCGGCGCCGCGACCCCCGTCGCGCCGGCCGAAGGG
>CAHJXF010000113.1 GCA_903644065.1 Betaproteobacteria bacterium | reverse complement strand
GCCGGACCGGTCGCGACTGATCAGCCCGCGCCGCGTTTCGCGGCGAGCGCGGCCAGTTCCCGCGCGACGCGCTCGACGACGTCGTGCCAGTCGCCCTGCGACGGCTGGCCGAAGACGCGCGCGGTCGGATACCACGGGCTGTCGCTGCGGTTGCGCAACCAGCGCCAGCAGGCATCGAGCCGCGACAGGATCCATACCGGCTTGCCCATCGCGCCGGCCAGGTGCGCGACCGCGGTGTCGACCGTGATGACGAGGTCGAGTCCGTCGACGACGGCGGCGGTGTCGGCGAAGTCGGTGACGCCCACCATCGCATCGACGATCCGCGCGTCGTCGATCTCGCCGCGCGCGGCGCCCGTCTGCAGGCTGAGGAACGCGACGCCCGCGACGTCCGCGACGTCCAGCAGCGGTCGCATCGCGCGAAGCGACAGGTTGCGACCGGCGTCGAGCAGCCGGAAGCGGGCCTCCCGTCGCTCGCCACCGGCCCACACCAGCCCGACCTGCAACGCGTCGTCGGGCGATCGCCCGGCGCATCGGGCGCGGCGAGCCGGATCGGCGAACAGGTAGGGCACCGGCGCAGGGACGGTGTCGAGCGTCGTGCCGAAGCGGTGCGGCAACGACATCAGCGGCACGTGGCGATCGAAGTCGTCGACGCCGATCGCGTCGACCGCGTCGTCGACGAACGGGCAGCCGCGCAGCAGGGCGGTCAGCTCGCGCGGACACAGGACCACGACCCGCTTCGCCCGTTCCCGGCAGCGCTCGGCATAGCGGACGAACTGGATCGTGTCGCCGAAGCCCTGCTCGTGCCACAGCAGCAGGCGATCGCACGGGCCGCCGTCCCAGGGCGGCGCGGCGAAGCCGGGTCCGAGGCCGCGGATCGACGCATCGAACAGCCCGGCTTCGTAGTGTCGCCAGCCGTTCGCGTAGTCGCCCAGCGCGAGCTCGAGCAGGCTCTTGCGCCACACCACTCGCCGGTCGTCCGGTCGCAGCGCCTCGGCGCGCTCGATCCAGGCCATCGACGCTTCGACGTCGCCGGCCTCGCCGTCGAGCGTCGCGAGGTTGAGCAGCACGCCGATGTGACCCGGTGCGCGCGCATGGGCCTCGAGGTAGAGCCGGCGGGCCGCGGCCCGGTCGCCTTGCAGCCAGCGCAGCGTCCCGCTGTGGGCGAGCGCGTCGACGTTCGCCGGGTCGAGCCGCAACGCTTCCTCGGCAGCGGCCGACGCCGCGTCGAGGTCGCCCGCGTTCCAGTGGCGTGCGGATCGCTCGTCGTGACGCCTCGCGTTGCGGGTCCACGGCCGCTTCAAGCGGGATGTCGTTCACACCATTCGCGCCACAGGCCGCGGCAGGCGGCCTGCAGGTCGCGCGCGAAGCGGCGCGCATCGCCGACCGGCGACGCCTGCAGCCGCGGCCGCAACGTCGAGCGCAGGGCGACGACGCGCTGCGGGTCCCCCGCGAGGTCGGCGGCGATGCGCAGGTAGTCGTCGGCCGTCGTCGCCACGAGATCGTCGAGCCCGAGGTTCGACAGCACGCCGAGCCCCATCCGCGACGCCGGTCGCTGCCCGGCAAGCGTCACCACCGGCACGCCCATCCACAACGCCTGGCAGGTCGTGGTCAGGCCGTTGAAGGGGAAGCTGTCGAGCACGATGTCGATCCGCTCGTGCGACCGCAGGTGGTCGAAGATCGACGGATCGTCGGGCAGCAACCGCAGGCGGGACGCGTCGATGCCTTCGCCCGCGAACCGGCGCTCGAACCGCCGCCGCGTCGCGCGATCGCGAAACGCGACGCTCTTCAGCAGCAGGTGCGCCGTGGGCACGCGTCGCAACAGCTCGCTCCACAGCGTCAGCGTCGCCGCGCCGACCTTGGCGAGGTTGCCCAGGTTGCCGAACGTCACGCGGCCGCCGCGAAGCAGCGGAGCATCCGCCACGTCCGGCGTCGCGCAGGGCGGCGCGAAGCACACGCCGCTGGCCGGCAGCCGCACCAGCCGCTCGCTGCCGAGGTGCTCGCGACCGCTCGGGTCGACCAGCGCGTCGGTCAGGCGATAGTCGATCGCCCGCAGGCCGGTGGTTCCCGGGAAACCGAGGTAGGTGATCTGGATCGGCGCGGGCCGCCTCGCGAACAGCGCGAGCCGATGGTTGGCGGTGTGACCGCTCAGGTCGAACAGCAGGTCGATGCGGTCGTCGCGGATGCGCTCGGCCGCCGCGTCGTCGGACAGCCCGACCAGGCTGCACCAGGCGTCGCTCGCGGATCGCAGTCGCGCCGTGACGTCGTCCTCGACGCCGCCGGTCGCGTAACAGGTCACGTGCGCCGCGTCGCGCTCGCGGCCTTCGAGCAGCGGCAGAAGGAAGAAGGCGACCGAATGCAGGCGCAGGTCGGGCGACACGTAGCCGATCCGCAGCGGGCGATCGGCCGACCGATCGATGGCGTGCGGCGGACGCCGGGCGGCGTGCGCTTCACCGAAGCGCTCGTCCCAGCGCCGCGCCTCGGCGAAGAGGGAAGCGGCGTCGGCGTGCGGGTCGTAGTGCAGGCCCAGGATCAGGTTGCTGCGGATCTCGGCGCTGTCGGGCGCGCCGGCCACGGCGCGTCGCAGTTCCGCCATGGCCTCGTCGAGCCGTCCGGTGTCCTGCAGCGCGCTCGCCAGGTTGCTGCGTGCATGGGCGTAGTCGGGCTGGAAGACCAGCGCCTGTCGATAGGCCGCGATCGCGGCCTCGTGGTCGCCGAGCGCCTTCAGGACGTTGCCGAGATTGTTATGGGCCTGAACAAAATCGCAGCGCAGGGCGACCGTGCGCCGGAAGGCCGCGGCGGCTGCGGCGAAGTCGCGAGCGCCCATCAACGCGTTGCCGAGGTTGTAGTGCGCGTCGACGAGGCCGGGGTCGAGCGCCAGTGCGTCGCGACAGGCCGTCGCCGCGGCGTCGAAGCGGCCGAGCGCTGCGAGGAAGACGCCGAGGTTGCTGTGGCAGGCGGCGTTTCGCGGGTCGCTCGCGATGGCCTGCCGCATCAACTCGACGGCGTCGGCGGCGAACCCGGCCCGGTGCGCCAGCACGCTCAACAGGTGGAGCGCCTCGGCGTCCCGAGGGTGCGCGACGAGGACCGCTCGACAACCGGCTTCCGCCTCCGACCACCGTCCCTGCGCGTACAGCTGCGCGAGCGCCGCACCGCGTGGGTTGGACTCCATCGCGGAATACTACAAGCCGACGACCTCCGTGGACCGGCGCATGGTCCGCGCGCGTCCGTCGGGCGCGGTGCAGATGGCGCGCCCCGCAACGTCGCGTTGCACGCGGCGCAAAGCAGCGCGACGACGGGGCGGAGCCGGGTGTCGATCGGCTTTACAAGGGCATCAACCCGCGTGGTCGCGGACGACGGCAACCCGCTGATTCGCAACGTGCGCACGAGGCTGGATCGGAAGTTGCTTAGCGTCGCGCTCCGGTCGGGCGCTCGTCTCGTTCGACGGAGTGGTGCACCGCTTCGTCGCATCGTCGAGGCGACCGTCGCGCTGCTTCGTCGAGCGGTGAACGGGTCGCGGCTCGCGCGTCAATCTCGCAACTGAAAGGCACCATGAACCCCAGCCACATGAAGAAGACCCGCATCGCCGCCCTGGTGGTGAGCTGCTTCGGGTCGCAGTACGCGTTGGCCGCGTCGATCTCGTACGCCCCGATCACGTCGTACGTCGGCGATCCCGGCAAGGTCGGCGACCCGGCCAGCTGGCGCACGCCGGAGTTCCTCAGGGACTGGGGCATGCGCGCGATCGGCGCCGAGTACGCGTACGCGGCCGGCGTCGCCGGATCGGGCGTCGCGGTCGGGGTGGTCGACTCGGGCTACCGCGAGATCCACCCCGAGTTCATGGCGACGCCGTCGACGCCGCTGCGCTTCAACTCGGTGACCGCCTCGGGCGGCACGACCGGCCCGACGCCGGGCTTCTGGAACTCGACCTACAACGACAGCCACGGCACGCACGTCAGCGGCACCGTGGGCGCCAACCGCGACGGCGGCAGCGATCCGGCCAACATGCAGGGCGTCGCCTTCAACGCCACGATCTACGAAGGCAACACGCACAAGACCGACGGCGCCGTGTACGGCCGGCTGACCAACGCCAGCGCGACCAACACGCCGGACAAGGACTACATCTCCAACCTGTACAAGGCGGTCAACACGGCGGGCACCGCCGCCTCGCCGGTCCGCATCATCACCAGCAGCTGGGGCAGCGCGCCCTCGGGCGAGAGCTACACCACGCTGGCCGGCCTCACCAGCGGCTGGAACTTCCTCGCGTCGCCGGCCGGCAACGGACCGTACACGTCGTGGATCCAGGGCGCCATCGACGTCGCGAAGACCGGCACGATCATCCAGTTCACCGCCGGCAACGGGGGCTTCGCCAATCCCACGCCGCGCGGCGCGGCGACCTACTTCATGCCGTCGCTCGAAGGGCACTGGTACACGACGTCCGCCATCAGCACGGTGGGGCAGACGTTCAACGCCGACGGGTCGATCAACGTGCCCGGCACGCAGAACTTCAACCAGTGCGGCGTCGCCAAGTGGGCCTGCGTGACCGCGCCGGGCAACCAGATCAACAGCGCGCTGGTGCGCGCCGACGGCACGGTCGGCTACCAGAGCATCTCCGGCACCTCGATGGCCGGGCCGCACTCCGCGGCCGCGCTGTCGCTGATCATGGAGCGTTTCCCGTACCTCACGAACGAGCAGGCGCTCGACGTGATGTTCACGACCGCCGTCCAGAACAACACGATCAACAACGCCAGCGGCGTGGCGGTGATCAACCCGACGGCGGGCCAGATCGTCGCGGCGCCCGACAGCCGCAACGGCTGGGGCACGGTCAACCTCAAGAACGCGATGCAGGGGCCGGGTCAGTTCCTCGGCGTGTTCCAGGTCGACACGCAGGGCTACGACGACACCTGGTCGCTCAACATCTCCGACGTGGCGATCAAGCAGCGGAAAGTCGAGGACGCGGTCGAGGCGGCCACCTGGACCGCGACGAAGGCCGCCAACGGCTGGACCGGCCTGATCGCACCACCCGCCGGCTCGACCGACGCGCAGATCTCGGACTTCACGACCGGCATGGCCCGCGAGGCGGCGCGGAACAGTCGCGTCTACGAAGGCAGCCTGATCAAGAACGGCGCCGGGATGCTGACGCTGTCGGGCAACAACACGTTCACCGGCGGCGTCACCATCGCCTCGCCGAGCGGCGGCGGGCTGGTCGCGACGTCGGCGCACGCGCTGGGCAGCGGCAACGTGACGGTGCAAAGCGGCACGCTCGCGACGCGCAGCGCCACCGCGGTCCAGATCGACGGCGACCTGACGATGCAACCGCTCGGCGTGCTGGATCTCGGCGTCAACTTCAACACCGGCGTCGCGCTCAACGTGGCGGGGCACGGCTCGTTGACCGGCGGCCTGATGATCTCGCTGATGGACGACCTGACGCAGGGCATCCTCGCCAGCGGCGTCTACGACGTGATCGATTTCGGCAGCTACGACGGAACGTTCTCGTCGTTCTCGATCACCGGCCTCGGCGACTTCCACTACATGGCGAACCTGCTGTACAACGCCCGGGGCGTCGAACTCGCGTTCGCGGTGCCCGAGCCCGAGACCGGCTGGCTGCTGCTGCCGACGCTGGGCCTGCTGTTCGTGCTGCGTCGACGCAAGCGGGTCGACGACTGACCGCACGTGCTCCACTCGTGCGAAGGAAAGGGCGCTCGCGAGGGCGCCCTTTTCGTCTGACAGCCGGCGCTTCGGCCGGCCTCGCCACCGCGCATCCATGCATCCGGACTTCGTCGAGGTGTACGACCACGCGATCGACGCGGCGACCTGCCGCCAGTTGATCGACCGCTTCGAGGCGAGCGGCCAGGCTCGCCGCGGCGTGACCGGCAGCGGCGTCGACGTCGCCGTCAAGGACAGCTGGGACATTCCGCTCGACGCCCATCCCGGCTGGGCCGACGCGCAGCAGAAGCTGAACGACGCCGTGTTCGCCGGCTTCAAGCGCTATCTGCGCCGCTATCCGCACGCGGCGCTGGCACCGGCGCAACTGAAGATCGCCGACCCGGGCGGCGGCCCGGCGAAGGCGCTCGACGCGCACTTCGTCTCGTCGGCCGACGACGCGGTGCTGGGGTCGATCATCATGACGTTGTTCCGACCCGGCAGCATCAACCTGCAGAAGTACTTCGCCGACCGGGGCGCCTATCCGTACTGGCACTGCGAGCTGTATCCGAGCCCGCGCTTCGACCACGCCGAGACGCTGCATCGCGTCGTGCTGTGGACGATCTACCTGAACGACACGTTCGACGAGGGCGAGACGGAATTCCTCCACCAGGGCCGCAAGATCGTGCCGAAGACCGGCTCGCTGCTGATCGCCCCGACCGCGTACACGCACACTCATCGCGGCAACATGCCGAAGGGCGGCGACAAGTACATCGCCACCAGCTGGATCCTGTTCCAGCGGACGGCGGCGGCGCCGCCGGTCCCTGGGGCTGCCGTCCCCGCGACGCAGGGTTGACGCGGGGCCCGCTGGACGCGGCGCCTGCCAGGTGCGACGCGCGAGCCCGTCGCGTCACGCGCCGGAATGCGGAGTGTCGACGGTCACCCTTCCGCCGTCGTCTTCAACCCGAGGTAGGTGCCCGCGCTGATGCCGAGCAGTCCGAGCAGCGACGCGTCGAAGGTCGGCATCGCGAGGCTGGCATACACCTCGTGCACGAAGATCACGCCGAGGACGGCGGTCCAGGCCGCCATCTGGAAGCGGTGGAAGTTGACGCCGTCGCCGTCGCTCAGGATGTCGAGCCACCAATGTCCGCGGGTTCGCGCGGGGACCGGCACGACGACCACGCCGCTCAGCGCCGCGTGCGCCCGCGCCGCCGTGGCGACCGCGTCGCGCTTCGCCGCGTCGATCGTCGCGGACCCGACCGCGGTCGCCGCGCTGATGCCCAGCAGCGACAGCACGGTGCCGGTGATCGTCGTGTCGTAGTCGCCCGACACCAGGCCGATGAAGAGGTACGACGCCAGGATCAGGAAGAACCACCACGCCGCCTGCATCTTGGCGAGACTGTAGGGCTTGCGGGCGTCGACCACCGGCTGCGGCCCCGGGTCGCGCAGCACGTCGCTGCGCGTCGCCAGCGCGAGGAAGGCGGCGACGAGCGACGCCAGCAGCACCGACCAGGCGGCGAACCAGCCGCGGGGGATGGCCCGCAGCAGCACCGACTGGTTCGAGGCGACCGCGTACTCGTCCTCGATGCCGACGCTGATCGACACCGGGCGATCGGCGAACGACGGCCGGCCGAGCAGATGCGTCCACGCGTCGCGCGACGGCTCGCGGCGATCGAGCACGAACGCGAGCATCTCGTTGGCCGGATCCGCGGGCGGGAACGGCGTCGCGTTGGCGATCGGGCGGCCGTCGAGGAACAGCACGATCGGTCGATGGGTCGGCGAGCAGCGCTCGCGGGCCAGCAGCCGGGCGAGGGCGTGCACGTGGACGCCGATCTCGTCGCGCAGCGCGACCACCGGGGTCGACGGGGACGTCGTCCGGAGCCAGGGCGTCGTGCCCGCCACGGCGACGACCGCCGGAGCCGATCCCCGCGACGTCACGATCGGGGCATCGACCCGCACGGTCGCGAACTCGGCGGCGCTCGGACAGGCGTCGTCGACCGGGCCGGCCTCGGTCGCGACCGCGCGAGCGGGCGTGCCGCACAGGACGGCGAGGGCCAGCAGCGGTAGTGCCGTGCGCGAGACGAGTCGCATGGTCGTGCTCCGTCGGTGAGTGGCGTTCGAGTGTGCCGCAGCATCGCTCGCGCCGGCGGCCGCGGCGCGCAGTTGTGCGCTAATACGGGTTCGGCACGACAGCACGGCGGCCTCGCGGGCGCGGGTCGCTCGCGCCCTCCTCCATGAAGCCTTCCATCCAGCCCGGCCTGCTGATCCTCCACGGCAATCGACTCGAGTCGCTGCGCGACGCGGTCTTCGAGTGGCTCGGCCGCCATCCGCTCGCGCCGCTCGAGGAAGAGATCTTCCTCGTGCAGAGCAACGGGGCGGCCGAGTGGTTGAAGATGTCGCTGGCGCGCGTCAACGGCATCTGCGCGGCCACGCGCGTCGAGTTGCCGGGTCGCTTCTTCTGGCGCACCTATCGGCAGGTGCTCGGGCGCGACCGGATCGCGCCGCGCTCGGTGCTGGAACGGGACGCGCTCGCCTGGCGCCTGATGCGGCTGCTGCCGGAGCAACTCGACCGTCCGGGCTTCGAGCCGGTCGCGACCTTCCTCGCCGACGCGGATCCGGATCGTCGGCTGCAGCTGGCCCGACAGGTCGCCGACCTGTACGACCAGTACCAGGTGTATCGCGCCGACTGGCTCGACGCCTGGGCGCGCGAGCGGCCGGTCCTGATCGACGGGCGCGGCCAGGAACGGCCGCTGACGGCGGACCAGCGCTGGCAGATGGTCCTGTGGCGCGCCATCCTCGCCGAGCTGACGCGCGACGATCGATGGTCGGTCCGGCCGCTGGTCCACCGCGACTTTCTCGAGGCGCTGGCCGCGGACCGGCCCCCGGCCGAGACGCTGCCGCGTCGCGTCGTGCTGTTCGGCGCGTCGCACGTGTCGAGCCAGGGGCTCGAGGCGCTCGCGGCCCTCGCTTCGCGGGTCCAGGTCGTGTTCGCGATTCCCAATCCCTGCCGCTTCCACTGGGCCGACATCATCGAAGGCCGGGAGGCGCTGCGGGCGACCCGGCACCGCCACCCGTCGCCCGAGGCCGGCGACCTGTCGGCCGTCGCGCTCGACGCCATGCACCTGCACGCCCACCCGCTGCTCGCGGCGTGGGGTCGGCAAGGGCGCGACTTCATGCGGCTGCTCGACGCGTTCGACGACGTCGAAGCCGGCCCCCGCTTCGACGTGCCGCGCATCGACCTGTTCGACGACGACCCCGGCACGACGCTGCTCGAGCAGGTGCAGGCGAACATCCGCGACCTCGTCCCGCTGGTCGACCATCCGCGACCGCGCCTCGCCGTCGACGATCGATCGATCGTCTTCGACGTCGCGCACGGCCCGCAGCGCGAGGTCGAGATCCTCCACGACCGTCTGCTGGGGCTGCTCGCCGACGCGTCGCCCGAGCCGCTGCGGCCGCGCGACGTGATCGTCATGGTCCCGGACATCGAGGCGTTCGCACCGGCGATCCGCGCCGTGTTCGGACAGCATCGCCGCGACGACCCGCGCTTCATCCCGTTCGACATCGCGGACCTGCGCAGTCGCGGCAGCAACCCGCTCGTGGTCGCCCTCGAATGGCTGCTCGGCCTCGCCGACCGGCGCAT
Organism: Betaproteobacteria bacterium; assembly: GCA_903644065.1. Classification (GTDB taxonomy): domain Bacteria; phylum Pseudomonadota; class Gammaproteobacteria; order Burkholderiales; family Burkholderiaceae_D; genus CAHJXF01. The sequence goes on along the minus strand of CAHJXF010000113.1, from coordinate 375 downwards.
CCGGCTGCAGGAGATCCGCGACCTGCTCGACGTGCCGGCCATCGCCGCCCGCTTCGACGTCGACGCGGCGCAGCTGCCGCAGCTGTTCGGCTGGCTCGAGGGCGCGGGCGTGCGCTGGGGCCTTCATGCCGGACAGCGTCGTGGTCTCGGGCTCGACGCGATGGGCGAGCAGAACAGCTGGCTGTTCGGCCTGCGCCGCATGCTGCTCGGCTATGCCACCGGCACCGCGTCGGCCTTCGACGACATCGATCCGTACGACGAGATCGGCGGCCTCGACGCCGCGGTGGTCGGCTCGATCGTCGACCTGTTCGAACGACTCGACACGTGGTGGTCGCTCGCCGGCCGCGTCGCGTCGCCGAGCGAATGGGCCGCGCG
>CAHJXF010000112.1 GCA_903644065.1 Betaproteobacteria bacterium | reverse complement strand
TCCGGCCCGGACCGCCTTCGCCGGCGCCGCTGCCGGCATGTCGACCATCCACGTCTTCCGCGCAGGCCGTGTCGTCACGTCAGGCGCCGAGCCAGCCGCGCACCTCGTCGAGCCGGTCGGCATGGGTCAGGTCGATCTGCAACGGCGTGACGGCCACCTGGCCGCTCGCGACGGCGTGGAAGTCGGTCCCGGGCCCGGCATCGCGCGCCGCGCCGGCCGCGCCGATCCAGTAGATCGTGCCGCCCCGCGGACTCTCCATGCGATGGACCGGCTCCGACGGATGACGCTTGCCGAGACGGGTCACCACGATCGGCATCGTGTCGACGCGCGCGTCGTCGGGCAGGTTGACGTTGAGGAGGAACGGCTCGGCCGGCTTCGCGGCCATGACGTCCGAGACGATGCGGCCGGCGACGCGAGCGGCCGCGTCCAGGTGCGTCCAGTCCCGCCCGGCGAGCGAGAACGCGAACGACGGCACGCCGAACAGGAAGCCCTCCATCGCCGCGGCCACGGTGCCGGAGTAGATCGTGTCGTCGCCCATGTTCTGGCCGTTGTTGATGCCGGAGACGACGACGTCGGGGCGTTCGTCCAGCAGGCCCGTCATCGCGATGTGGACGCAGTCGGTCGGCGTGCCGTCGACGTAGCGAAAGCCGCTCGGCGCCTCGCGAACCGACAGCGGTCGGCTGAGCGTGAGCGAATGCGAGGCGCCGCTCTGGTTCTGCTCGGGCGCGACGACCGTGACCTCGCCGAGCTCGGCCATGGCTCCGGCGAGCGCCACGATGCCGCGCGCGAAATAGCCGTCGTCGTTGCAGACCAGGATGCGCATGGATCGGGAGTGCGGACGTGCGGGATCGCGATGGACGAGCGGCCGGAGCCCGGCGTGAAAACAGCCACGCTCCGGTCGGAGGTGGCTGCGCCGATTCGAACCGCAGCGGTCGACGCGAGGTCCGTGGACCTGCTGCGCGAGCTTGCGGTGGCGAATCGCGAGCGACTCTATCACGCAGCCACGGCGTCCTCGGTGCCGGCGTGCCGGGCCTCGACCGCGACCGGCAGCCGGGCGTGCCACCACGACTGCAGTTCGTCGCACGGCATGGCTTTCGCGTACAGGTAGCCCTGTCCCATGTCGCAGCCGAGCGCGAGCAGTCGCTCGGCCTGCGGCGCCATGTCGATGCCTTCGGCCACCGTCTTCAGCTTGAGCTTGGCGGACAGGTCGATCATCGATTCGACGATCGACGACGCCTTGCTGTTGGTGAGGACGCGGCGGACGAAGCACCGGTCGAGCTTGAGTTCCGTGATGGGCGTGCGATTGAGCTGCTGCAGCGACGAGTAGCCGGTGCCGAAATCGTCCACCGAGATGCCGCATCCGCGCATCCGCAAGCGCACGATGTTCTCCAGCACGGCGGTGGCATCCTTCGCGAAGGCTTTCTCGGTGATCTCGAACACGAACTGCGACGGCTCGGCGCCGCTCTCGGCGATCGTCGCCAGCAGCTGCTTCGCGCAGTCGGGCCGCTGCAGCGAAAGCGGCGACACGTTGACCGAGATCGGCACGTCCAGGCCGTGGGTCTTCCACGCGGCCGCATGCCGTCCGGCCTGCTCGATCATGCGATGCGTCAGCGGATCGATCAGGTCGTTGGCCTCCATGAGGTCGACGAAGTGGATGGGCGCCAGGATGCCGAGTTCGGGATGATTCCAGCGCACGAGCGCCTCGACCCCCATCAGTTCGCCTCGCCGCAGGCAGACCTTGGGTTGGTAGTGCGCGACGAACTGGCGCGCGTCGAGACCTTCGCGGATCTCGCTCACGACCGCATGATCGCCGCCGTCGGCGTCCTCGTGGCGACCGAGCACGTCGGAGTACACGGTGCACTGGCCGTGCAGCCGGGTGACCAGCGCCTCGATCGACGCGCGGCCGAACGGCACGCGCAGCAGCCCCAGCAACGGCGCGTTGTAGGCCCGCGCGATCCATTCGGCGGACGACAGGACCGCATCGTCGTGCATCGAATACAGGATGAGGCCGCCGACGCCGAGGCGCGACGAATGGCGGATGAATTCCAGCCCGTCCATCCCGCCCATGTCGAGATTGCAGATCACCAGCTCGAAGCCTTCCTCGCTGCGCTCCAGAAGGTCGAGGCCCTGCTGGCCCTCCTCGACCTGCGCGATGCGCACGAAGCCGAGCCGGCCGAGCATGTCCGCCAGGGCCCGGCGCCGATTGGGATGCTCCTCGAGCAGCAGGACCTGCATCTGATCTCGCGACTGCATGGCCCCCGCTTCCGTTTCGTTGGGTCCGCGGGCGCCGGTCGCACGCGTGACCCGCACAGCACGGGTCGTCAGGAAGACGTATCGGTCGAAATGCGCGAGACTTGAGACGGTTCGCGGCGGGCACGGCGGGTTGTGTTCGGCGTCCCAGCATCCATGTGCGGCCGATGACACTCCATTCCGTACTCGACCTTTCGCCCATCGTCCAGGGCGGCAGCGCCGCGCAGTCGTTCGGCGACTCGCTGGACCTGGCACGTCACGCGGAAGCCTGGGGCTTCCATCGCTTCTGGCTCGCCGAACACCACGGCATGCCCGGGGTGGCCAGCGCCGCCACGGCCGTGTTGATCGGCCACGTCGCGGGCGGCACGTCGACGATTCGCGTCGGCGCGGGCGGCATCATGCTGCCCAACCACTCGCCGCTGGTGATCGCGGAGCAGTTCGGGACGCTCGAGTCGCTGTATCCGGGCCGCATCGATCTCGGGCTCGGCCGCGCGCCCGGCTCCGATCCGCTGACCGCCCGGGCGCTGCGGCGCAACCTCGAGTCCGACCCCGACGGGTTCCCGCAGGACGTGCTCGAGCTGGCCGACTACTTCTCGCCGACGCCGCGACAACCGGTTCGCGCCGTGCCCGGCACGGGCCTCAACGTGCCGCTCTACATCCTCGGCTCGAGCCTCTACGGCGCCCAGGTGGCGGCCGCGCTGGGATTGCCGTACGCGTTCGCCTCCCATTTCGCCCCGGCGCAGATGATGGACGCCATCGCGATGTATCGCGCGCAGTTCCGGCCGTCGAAGCAGCTCGCGCGACCCTACGTGCTGCTCGGCTTCAATGTCTTCGCGGCGGACACGCAGGCCGAGGCCGTGTTCCGCGCGTCGTCGATGCAGCAGGCGTTCATCAACCTGCGGAGCGGCCGTCCGACGCCGCTGCCGCTGCCGGTCGAAGGTTTCGCGGAACGCGCCGGGCCGCAGGAGAAGGCGTTGCTCGACCAGGTGCTGTCGTGCTCGGCGATCGGCACGCCCGACGTCGTCGACGCCGCGCTGCAGCGCTTCATCGAGCGGACCGCGGCCGACGAATTGCTGCTCACGTCGGCGATCCACGACCAGGCGGCGCGCCTGCGCTCGTACCGGATCGCCGCCGACGTGATGACGACCACCACGGCGACCGCGACCACGACGGTCTGAGCGGGCGTCGACTCACCACGGCACGCGCTCGCCGTCGTAGGCGACGAAGCTCCCGTTGTCGGCCGCGCCCAGTCGATCGAGCGTGTCGAGCAGGTCGGCCGCCGCCGTGGCCGGCGGACGACCCCGGTCGGCACCGCGGAACGGCGCGGAGAGTCGCGTGTCGACCGTCCCCGGATGCAGAGCGACGACGATCGCCCCGGGGCGGGTCCGCGCCATCTCGATGGACGCGGTCCGGACCAGCATGTTCAGCGCCGCCTTCGACGCGCGGTAGCTGTACCAGCCGCCCAGCCGGTTGTCGCCGATGCTGCCGACCCGGGCCGACAGGAACGCCATCAGCGAGCGATCGGGGTCGAGCAGCGGTGCGAAATGGCGCATCACCAGCGCGGGTCCGAAGGCGTTGACGCGGAAGGTCTCCAGCATCTGCGCGTAGTGCAGGTCCGCGAGCTTCTTCTCGGGACGAAAACCCTCGGCGTGCAGCACGCCGGCAGCGTTGATCACCAGGTGGAATGCGCCGTCCGGACGCAGCGCGGCCGCGGCGGACGCGCAACTCGCCTCGTCGTCGAAGTCGATCCGCACGGCGGAGCTGCGATGCAGCGCGTCGACCCGGCCGCAACGCGGATCGGCTTCCAGACAAGCGACCAGCGCGGCACCGATGCCGCCCGAGGCGCCGATCACGATCGCCCGATAGTCGTCGGGCAGCGACTTCATCGACCGGGCGTCACCAGCCCGCGCTGCCGGGCACGCCCTTGAACGGGCCGGCCAGTTCTGCGGTGATCCAGCCGCCGTAGAAGCCGCCGGGCTGCGGCCGGACCGGGTCGCCGTCGACAGAACAGGCGAGATCGGTCGGGTAGAACGCGATGCAGTCGGCCAGGGCCTCGGCGCCGTCGAACGGGTGCGGATAGCTCCACCCCACGCCGGTCAGCACCCGGTCGCCGTCCCGCAGGTTCCAGTAGCGGGCCGGACCTTTCCACTCGCACATCGACGAGCCGGCTGCCGCTTCCAGATAGCGCCGGTCCACGTCGTGGAGCGGCAGGTAGAAGCTGGGCGGATGGCCGGTCTCGAGCACCCGGAACGCGGCCCGGGTGCATGCGATCTCGCGCTCGTCCCACATCACGCGGACCGTGCGCGAGTCGGGCACGATGCGAGGCGGACGCGGATAGTCCCAAACCGACTCCTGCTTCGGCGCGGGCGGGTCCGCGAACGGCGGCCGGTCGTCGCCGCGCCAGCGCCAGTGCGCGCGCGCCGCCACCAGCCAGTCAGGAGCGTCGCTCATCGCACGGCCCGGGAAAGACGATCGTCGTGCGCATCCAGGAGGTTGGAGCCCCGCCCGTGCATCGTCCGCGCGGTGGGGCCGGTGGCGGATGGCCGGTGAATCGATTGGTCGGGGCGAGAGGATTTGAACCTCCGACCACTTGCACCCCATGCAAGTACGCTACCAGGCTGCGCTACGCCCCGAAGCGGTTGATTATAGCAGCGGCAGTCCCCGGCCTCAGGACCGCAGCAACGCCGCGATCGCGATCAACTCGTCACGCAGGGCCACGAGGTCCATCGCCCGCAACCCGGCCGGACCGTCCGACGATTTGCTCGCGCCGTCGGGCTCGTGCCCGTTCCGCCACACGGCAGCCGACCCGCCGTCGATCGCATCGTTCGCCGGCAAGCCGGGCTTGGCCTCGGCGCGCGCATCCAGCCGGTTGCGCGCGCCGCTGATCGTGAAGCCCTGCTCGTACAGCAACTCGCGGATGCGACGGATCAGCAGCACCTCGTGATGCTGGTAGTAGCGCCGGTTGCCGCGGCGCTTGACCGGTTTCAACTGGGTGAATTCCTGCTCCCAGTAACGCAGCACGTGCGGCTTGACGCCGCACAGCTCGCTGACCTCGCCGATCGTGAAGTAGCGCTTCGCCGGGATCGGCGGCAGCGGTTGGGCGTGTGGATCGGACTTGAGCACGGGCGAGGCCGTTGGGCGCGAGCCGGATCAGCGCGCCGGCGCCGGGCTCACGCAGCGGCGCGTTCTTCGGGCGCGTCGCCCACCACCGGGGCATCGCGCTCGACGACGGCCTTCAGCTTCTGGCTGGCGTGGAAGGTCACCACCCGTCGGGCCGTGATCGGAATCGCCTCGCCGGTCTTGGGATTGCGCCCGGGACGCTGCGGCTTGTCGCGCAACTGGAAGTTGCCGAAGCCCGACAGCTTGACGCTGTCGCCGCGCTGCAGCGCGAAGCGGATCTCCTCGAAGAAGGTATCGACCATGTCCTTCGCCTCGCGCTTGTTCAGGCCCACCCGCTCGAACAGCAGTTCGGCCAGCTCGGCTTTCGTCAGCGTGACGGCCGAGGGAGTCGTCCGACGCGATTTGGCAAGGGACAGGGACGAAGGCTGCATGATGCGGATCAGGGTTCGACGACCCGCCGGTCCGGCCGGGCCATCCTCGTGCGGCCGCGTTTCCGCAGGCAGCGCTCGGCGCGGTGGGCGCGGGCGGGACGACGGTGGCGACTGGGATGGGGACGTCGGCTAGTCGGTCGATAACGATCAGCGCAACCGTGCACCGATCTCGCTCAACGCCGTCACGATCCGGGCCATGGCCGCCTCGATCGCCGCGTCGTCGAGCGTCTGCCGAGTATCTTGCAACCAGAACCGGAAGGCAAGGCTCTTTTCGTTTTCATTCAAGCCTTTGCCGCGGTATTGATCAAACAGCCGCACGTCCTTGACGAGGTCGTGATCGACATTTCGCAGCGCTTCGATGGCGGTCAGCAGCCGCGCAGCCGGCACCGCCTGATCCACCACGACCGCCAAGTCGCGGACCACCGTCGGGAAGCGCGAAACGGCGACGACGGTCGCCGGCGTCGCCTGCAACAAGGCGTCGGCCTCGATTTCGAAGACCACCGGTGCCGACGTCAACTCGTATCGCTGCAACCAGCGCGGATGCAGCTCGCCGACGAAGCCGACGGCCCGTCCCCGGAACTCGATCCTGGCGCTCCGGCCCGGATGCAAGGCCGGATGCTCGGCGGCAGCGAAGCCGGGGCGCGATGCGGAACCCAGGCCGGCGAACAGCGCCTCCACGTCGGCCTTGAGGTCGTGGAAGTCGACGGGCCGTGGCGGCACGCCCCACTGCTCGCTCGCGGCGCCGCCCCAGGCGATGGCGGCGACGTGCAGCGGCTGTGCGACGCCGGCGACGGTCAGCGGCCCGTCGACCACGCTCGCATCGCGCCGGTACACCTTGGCGATCTCGAACATCCGCACGCGGGTCGCCTTGCGGTTGGCGTTGAAGCGGACGTTGGCGACCAGGCTGCCGATCAGCGACGAGCGCATCACCGCGAGCGGCGCGGCGATCGGGTTCAGCAGGCGGATCGGCGCGTCGTTGCCGGCGAAGTCGCGTTCCCAGGCCGCTTCGACGAAGCTGTAGTTGATCGCTTCGTGGAAGTCGCGCGCCGCCAGTGCGTCCGCCAGCGCATGGACGCTGCGGCGGCTTTCCGGCTCCGCCAGTATGCGCTGGCGGGCGACCGGCACGTGCGCCGGGATGCGCTCGAACCCGTAGCCGCGCGCCACTTCCTCGATCAGGTCCTCCTCGATCTCGATGTCGAAGCGGTAGCTCGGCGCCGACACGACGAAGACCTCGTCGGCGCCCGTCCCTTCGCGCCCGAACGTGAAGCGAAAGCGGGTCAGGATGGCTGCGATCTGGTCCGCCGCTACCGGTACGCCGATGACGCGGGCCGCCCGTGCCACCCGCAGCCGGACCGGCTTGCGCGCCGGCAGGTCGACGATGCGATCGTCGATCGGCCCGATCCGCGTCGACGCGTCGCCGCACAGGTCCACGATCAGTCGCGTGATGCGCTCGAGATGCTCGACCGTCGTCGCGGGATCGACGCCGCGCTCGAAGCGATGGGCCGCATCGGTCGAGAAGCCGTAGCGTCGGGCCCGGCCGCGGATCGCGTCGGGCCACCAGAAGGCGGCCTCGAGATACACGTCGGTGGTGTCCAGCGACACCGCGGTCGCGTCGCCGCCCATGATGCCGGCGAGGCTCTCGATCGCGTGCTCGTCGGCGATCACGCCGACGTCGGCCTGCAGCGTCACGACCTCGCCGTTGAGCAGCCTGAGCGTCTCGCCGTCGCGGGCCCAGCGCACGGTGAGACCGCCGTGAATGCGCGCCAGATCGAAGACATGCGTGGGTCGCCCGACTTCGAGCATCACGTAGTTGCTGATGTCGACGAGGGCCGACACGCTGCGCTGGCCGCTTCGTGCCAGCCGCTCCTTCATCCACGCCGGCGTCGCGGCGCGCGCGTTCACGCCGCGCACGATGCGCCCGGAAAAGCGGCCGCAGAGGTCGGGCGCCTCGATCGCGACGGGCAGGCGCTCGTCGCAGGTCGCGGGCACCGCTGCGTACGACGGCTCGACCAGCGGCGCCCCCGACCACGCTGCGATCTCGCGGGCCACGCCGAGCGCCGACAGGCAGTCGCCCTTGTTCGGCGTGAGCTTGAAGGTGAACACGTGGTCGTCGAGATCGAGGACTTCGCGGATGCCGAGGCCGACCGACGTGTCGGCGGGCAGCACCAGCAGTCCCGCGTGGTCGTCGGACAGCTTGAGCTCGCGCGCGGAACACAACATGCCCTCGCTGGCCACGCCGCGCATCGTCGCGCTGCGGATCTCGAAGGGTCCGTCGCCGTCCTTCGCGGGCGGCAGGATCGCACCCACCCGCGCGCACGGCACCTTGATGCCGACCGCGACGTTCGGCGCGCCGCACACGATGGTCAGCGGCGCCGCGGCGCCGACGTCGACCCTGCATACCGCGAGGCGGTCCGCATTCGGATGGCGCTCGACCGCGAGGACCTCGCCGACCACCACGCCGCTGAACGCCGGCGCGACCGGACGCACGTCCTCGACCTCGAGGCCGGTCATCGTCAGCTCGTGCGCGAGCACGTCGGTCGAGCAGTCGGGGTCGACGAAGCGGCGCAGCCAGGATTCCGAGAGTTGCATGGGGTTCCGTCAAGACGGGAAGCGGCCGCTCGTGCAGCCGGGCTGCACGACGGACGGCGCCTACCGGAATTGTTCGAGGAAGCGCAGGTCGCCCTCGTAGAACAGGCGCAGGTCGTCGACGCCGTAGCGCAGCATCGCGAGCCGCTCGATGCCGCTGCCGAACGCGAAGCCGATGTGCCGCGCCGGATCGAGCCCGAAGTTGGCGACCACCGTCGGATGCACCTGGCCCGAACCGGAGATCTCGAGCCAGCGCCCGGCCAGCGGCCCGCTCTCAAAGCGCATGTCGATCTCGGCCGACGGCTCCGTGAACGGGAAGTAGGACGGCCGGAAACGCACCGACAGCGCGTCGGTCTCGAAGAACGCGGCGAGGAACGCCGTGTACACGCCCTTCAGGTCGGCGAACGACACGTCCTCGCCGAGCCACAGGCCCTCGACCTGATGGAACATCGGCGAATGCGTCGCGTCGCTGTCGATCCGATAGGTGCGTCCCGGCGCGATGACCTTGATGTCGGTCGGGCGAGTGGCATCGGTCGCGTCGGCGCCATCGGGCAGGCTGCCGCGCATCCGCGCCGCCTGCATTCGCGCGTAGCGGACCTGCATCGGACTGGTGTGCGGACGCAGGTTGAGCGGCCGACCCTCGGCGTCGTTCACGTCGACGTAGAACGTGTCCTGCATCGAACGCGCCGGATGGTTCTCCGGGTTGTTCAACGCGGTGAAGCTCATCCAGTCGGTCTCGACTTCCGGGCCGTCCGCGACGTCGAAGCCGATCGAACGGAAGATCTCCTCGATGCGGCGCCACGTGCGCATCACCGGATGGATGCCGCCCGTCGACAGGCCGCGGCCGGGCAACGTGACGTCGATCGCCTCGGCCGAAAGGCGGGCGTCGAGCAACGCGGTCGCGAGCGACTGGCGTCGCGCGGTCAGCAAGCCTTCGACGGCTTCCTTCGCGAGGTTGATCCGCGCGCCCTCGGTTTTCCGCGCCGCCGGGTCGAGCTTGCCGAGACCCTTCAACCGCTCGGTCAACGCGCCGCTCCTGCCGAGGAAGCGCGCCTTCTCGTCTTCGAGGGCGGTGCCGTCGACTGCAGCCGCGAAGCGGCATCGTGCGTCGTCGACCAGCGCTTCGAGCTCGTGCGGAAGCGCTTCGCCGGCCGTCGTCGGCGGCAGGCTCGGCGGCTCGTTCGGGGGCTGGCTTGGTGGCTCGATCAGGTCCGACATCGACGGGCTTCGGGTCATCGGTGATCCCATGTGCAACGGGGCCGGTGACCGGCCCCGTTCATCACGCTCGCCGCTCGCGCGGCCCGGGGACGGTCAGCCGGCGGCGGCCGGCGTGGCCTCGCCGACCACGGACCGGACCTGCCCGACAATCGCC
>CAHJXF010000111.1 GCA_903644065.1 Betaproteobacteria bacterium | reverse complement strand
CGTCGCCGATCGCCGTGTCCGGGATGGATGGCGTCGCGGCGGACGACGGCCCGGTTCCGGCGAATCGCTACGAGCACCTGTACACGATGATGAACGAGGTGGTCCGCGACTTCCTCGCGCCGCATCGACGCTATTTCATCCAGCTCAAGATCGAGCGCTGCGGCACGTTCGAGGAGCTGCTCGAACTGTTGCACGACGTGCAGACCGCACTCGCCAAGTCGCGTGGCGACGCGTTCGCCAACGAAGTCGTCGCCCGCTTGCGCAGCGCCGCGAACTGACCTGCGCACCCGGCGCGTCGCCGCTCCGGCTCTCCCGACTGCGCATTCCTTCCATCGCCCGCGCCGCGCCGGACCGCGTCCGCCGCGCCGGGCCGGATACGCTCGACCGGCGTATCCTCACGCCCCGCGCCGTTGCACGCAAAGCACCCATGTCCTTCGATCGACTTCGCGCGTCGCGCGCGTCGCCTCGCTCCACGTCATCGACCAACCACCCGCCTCCTTCATGTCCGCACACGTCTCCAACGTCCGTCCCGAGCCCGACCAGGTGCTGGTCGACATCGTCGACTACGTCCAGAACGGCGAGATCGCCGGCGATCTCGCCTACGACACCGCGCGCAACTGCCTGATCGACACGCTCGGCTGCGGCCTCGAAGCGCTCGAATACCCGGCCTGCACCAAGCTGCTGGGTCCGATCGTGCCCGGCACCGTCGTCCCCCACGGGGCGAAGGTGCCCGGCACGCAGTTCCAGCTCGACCCGATCCAGGCGGCGTTCAGCATCGGCGCCATGATCCGCTGGCTCGACTTCAACGACACCTGGCTGGCGGCCGAGTGGGGCCACCCGTCGGACAATCTCGGCGGCATCCTGGCCACGGCCGACTGGCTGTCGCGGAACGCGATCGCGGCAGGCAAGCCGCCGTTGACGATGAAGCATGTGCTGACCGCGATGATCAAGGCCCACGAGATCCAGGGTTGCATCGCGCTCGAGAACTCGTTCAACCGCGTCGGACTCGACCACGTGGTGCTGGTGAAGGTGGCCTCCACCGCGGTCGTCGCGCAACTGATGGGCCTGTCGCGCGACGAGACGCTGAACGCGATCTCGCTGGCGTGGGTCGACGGCCAGTCGCTGCGCACCTACCGGCATTCGCCGAACACCGGCAGTCGCAAGAGCTGGGCAGCCGGCGATGCGACCAGCCGTGCCGTGCGTCTCGCGCTGATCGCGAAGACCGGCGAGATGGGCTATCCATCGGTCCTGACCGCGAAGACCTGGGGCTTCTACGACGTGCTGTTCAAGGGACAGCCGTTCGCGTTCCAGCGCAAGTACGGCAGCTACGTGATGGAGAACGTGCTGTTCAAGATCAGCTTCCCGGCGGAGTTCCACTCGCAGACGGCGGTCGAGGCGGCGATGACGCTGCACGGGCGACTGCTGGCGCTTGGCAAGACGGCCGACGACATCGAGCGCATCACGATCCGCACGCACGAGGCCTGCATCCGCATCATCGACAAGCAGGGTCCGCTCGCCAATCCGGCCGACCGCGACCACTGCATCCAGTACATGGTCGCGGTGCCGCTGATCCACGGGCGCCTGCTGGCCGGCGACTACGAGGACGCCATCGCCGCCGATCCGCGCATCGACGCGCTGCGCGACCGCATCGTCTGCGTCGAGGACCCGCGCTACACGACCGACTACCACGACCCCGACAAGCGCTCGATCGCCAACGCGCTGACGGTCGAACTGAAGGACGGCACGAAGCTGCCGGAGGTGGTCGTCGAGTATCCGATCGGCCACAAGAGCCGTCGCAAGGACGGCATTCCGCTGCTGGAAGCCAAGTTCAGGATCAACCTGGCGCGGCGTTTCCCGGTCAAGCAGCAGAAAGCGATCCTCGACGTCTCGCTCGACCAGCGGGCGCTCGAGGCGACGCCGGTGAACGAATACGTGGACCTGTACGTGATCTAGTCCGCCGGGTCTGCGGTCGCACGTCGCACGTCGCACGTCGCACGTCGCACGTCGCACGTCGCACGTCGCACGTCGCACGTCGCACGTCGCCCGACACGACGAGCGAACGCATCCGAGGCGCCGTGTCGCCGCTGGATATGCACGATCGGGTACGTATTGCTTCGACGTGTTTTTTTTTGCATAATGCAGCTGACGAACGGAGGCGGCATGCAGGGAGGCGGCATGGAAGCGATCGTTGCGGAACGCGGACAGATCACGTTGCCCAAGAGCGTGCGCGACGCGCTCGGGCTGACCAAGGGAACGCAGTTGCGGGTCGAACTCGACGGCTCGCGCATCGTTCTCTCGAAGCACGTCGACGACGCCATCTCGCGCGCTCGCGGCCGTTTCAAGCTAGCACCGGAATTCAAGAACACCGACGAAGCGATGCGGGCCGTCCGCGGACGCGCCCCCGGCGATCCGGTCGACGTCTGAGCGCGGTTCGCGAACTCTCCATCGGCAGATGATCGCGCTGGATTCGTCGATCCTCGTGGACATCCTCTCCGGGCAGCCCGACTCGGCACCCTCCGACCAGGCGCTGCGGGTCGCGCTGGCCGCAGGCCCCGTGGTGGCGTGCGACATCGTCATCGCCGAGCTCTGCAGTTCTTTCGTCAACAGCGATGACCTGTTCGACGTACTCGCCGATCTGGGCGTCGCCTACTCCCCGGTCGAGATGAAAGCGGCGGTGCGCGCCGGCGAGATGCAGCGCCGTTATCGGCAGCGTGGCGGCAAGCGGGGGCGCACCGTTCCGGACTTCATCGTCGGCGCTCACGCCCTGCTCCAATGCGATGGTCTGATCACGCGCGACAACGGTTTCTTTCGCGACTATTTCAAGGGCCTGAAGGTCATCGTGCCGAAGGCGGCCCATTGAACTCGGCCCCACTTTTCCGTCTCCGACGCTATCCCCATTTCTCCTAGGTCAGCCATGCCCACGCCCGACAACGCCTTCAAGACCCGCAAGAACTTCAAGATCGGCCAGGCCACCGGCCAGTTCTATTCGCTGCCGGCGCTCGGCAAGACCCTCGGCGTCGACGTGGCGCGTCTGCCGGTGTCGATCCGCCTCGTGCTCGAGTCGGTGCTGCGCAACTGCGACGGCAAGAAGGTCACCGACGAGCACGTCCGCGAGCTCGCCGGCTGGCAGCCCAACGCCGACCGCACGGCCGAGATCCCGTTCGTGGTCGCGCGCATCGTCCTGCAGGACTTCACCGGCGTGCCGTTGCTGGCCGACCTGGCCGCGATGCGCAACGTCGCCGACAAGATGGGCCAGAACCCGAAGAAGATCGAGCCGCTGGTGCCGGTCGACCTGGTCGTCGACCACTCGGTGCAGATCGACCACTTTCGCGAGCCCGACGCGCTGAACCTCAACATGCAGCTCGAGTTCATGCGCAACAAGGAGCGCTACCAGTTCATGAAGTGGGGCATGCAGGCGTTCGACACGTTCAAGGTCGTGCCGCCCGGCATCGGCATCGTCCACCAGGTCAACCTCGAGTACCTGGCGCGCGGCGTCCATCGCAAGGGCGATGTCTACTACCCCGACACGCTGGTCGGCACCGACAGCCACACGACGATGATCAACGGCATCGGCGTGGTGGGCTGGGGCGTCGGGGGCATCGAGGCCGAGGCCGGCATGCTCGGCCAGCCGGTGTACTTCCTGACGCCCGACGTGGTCGGCGTCAACCTGACCGGCAAGCTGCGCGGCGGCGTCACGGCCACCGACCTCGTGCTGACCATCACCGAGATGCTGCGAAAGGCCAAGGTCGTCGGCAAGTTCGTGGAGTTCTACGGCGAAGGCACCGCGTCGCTGTCGCTGCCGGACCGCGCCACCATCGCCAACATGGCGCCCGAGTACGGCGCCACGATGGGTTTCTTCCCGGTCGACGGCAAGACCATCGACTATTTCCGCGGCACCGGCCGCACCGACGAGGAGATCGCCGCGTTCGAGGCGTACTTCAAGGCGCAGAAGCTGTTCGGCGTGCCGAAGCAGGGCGACATCGACTACTCGGTCGAACTGTCGCTCGACCTGCATTCGGTCGGTCCGTCGCTGGCCGGTCCGAAGCGGCCGCAGGACCGCATCGAGCTCGGTCGCGTGTCGGCGACCTACGACGCGCTGTTCTCGAAGCCCAACGCGGAGAACGGCTTCAACAAGCCTGCCGAGCAGCTCGACCAGCAGTACGTCACCAGCGACGGTGTCGAGATCAAGAACGGCGACATCCTGATCGCCGCCATCACCAGCTGCACCAACACGTCGAACCCCAGCGTGCTGCTGGCGGCGGGCCTGCTGGCCAAGAAGGCGGTCAAGCTCGGCCTGACGGTCGCGCCGCACATCAAGAGCTCGCTCGCCCCCGGCAGCCGCGTGGTCACCGACTACCTGACCCGCACCGGCCTGCTGCCCTACCTCGACCAGCTGGGCTTCGGCGTGACGGCCTACGGCTGCACGACCTGCATCGGCAATGCGGGCGACCTGACGCCGGCGCTGAACGAGACCATCGTGAAGAACGATCTGATCTGCGCGGCCGTGCTGTCGGGCAATCGCAACTTCGAGGCGCGCATCCATCCGAACATCAAGGCCAACTTCCTGGCCTCGCCGCCGCTGGTGGTGGCCTACGCGATCGCCGGCACGATGCGCATCGACCTGATGACCGACCCGATCGGCAAGGACAAGAAGGGCCGCGACGTCTACATCGGCGACGTCTGGCCCACTAGCGAGGAGGTCGACTCGCTCCTGTCGTCGGCGATGAATGGCAAGACCTTCCGCAAGCTCTACGGCAAGCTGACCAGCGAGGGCGACCTGTGGAGCAAGGTGCCGTCGGCGTCGGGCCAGGTCTACGACTGGCCGACCTCGACCTACATCGCGGAGCCGCCGTTCTTCGGCGACTTCACGATGGAGCCCGCGGTCGGCCGGCTCGGCGTGTCGGGCGCCCGGGCGCTCGGCGTGTTCGGCGACTCGGTGACCACCGACCACATCTCGCCGGCCGGCTCGATCAAGGACACGTCGCCGGCCGGCAAGTACCTGATCGACCACAACGTGACGAAGGTCGACTTCAACAGCTACGGCGCGCGGCGCGGCAACCACGAGGTGATGATGCGCGGCACGTTCGCCAACGTGCGCATCAAGAACCTGATGGTGCCGCCCGACGAGAAGGGCTCGCGCATCGAAGGCGGCATCACGCTCTTTCAACCGTCGGGCGAGCAGCTGCCGATCTACGACGCGGCGATGAAGTACATCGCCGACGGCACGCCGACCATGATCTTCGGCGGCGAGGAGTACGGCACCGGCTCGTCGCGCGACTGGGCGGCCAAGGGCACCCAGCTGCTCGGCGTCAAGGCCGTGGTGGCGCGCAGCTTCGAGCGCATCCATCGGTCCAATCTCGTCGGCATGGGCGTGCTGCCGTTGCAGTTCAAGAACGGCGAGTCGGCCGAGTCGCTCGGCATCCACGGCGACGAGGTCTTCGACGTGCTGGTCGGCGACGCTCTGAAGCCGCAGATGGACGTGACGCTGGTGATCCATCGCGGCGACGCGCGGCAGGAGGTGTCGGTGCTGCTGCGCATCGACACGCCGATCGAGGTCGACTACTACCTGCACGGCGGCATCCTGCCGTTCGTGTTGCGCCAACTGCTGGCGGCTTGAAGGAAGCGGTACGACGGTGGCGCCGAAGACGAGTCCGTCGCTATCGTTGAGGTCTGGTGGCCGCTGTCGCTGCTGCTCGGCGGCTGCGCGGTGTCGATGCTGCAGCTGCACGACAACGCGATCACCGCTCCCTTCCACTACGGCGAGTACTTCTCGTACTCCACGTCGCTCCGGTCGGGTACGTTCGCCGGACAGGCGATCAGCCTGCACGGCGCGCTGCAGTACGCACCGGCATGGCTTGCACACGGCCTCGCAGGTCCGGACCACTACCTGTTCCGGACCATGGTCTCCCTGGCTGCGTTCGGCGTGCTGTCCGCGCTGCTCTTCCTGCTCGTCGTCTCGGCGCTACTAGAGGACGCGTCGTCGAAGGCCACGATCCTCGCAGCCGTCGCCGCCCTGCTCGCCCCGCTGTAATGTCGTCGCGCGAGGGGTTCCTCCTCGCGTCGCTCTGGCTGGCGATCCGCATCCTGCGCAATCGGCCGTCTGGTCGCATCGCACGGCGGGCGACCGAAGCCGGCCTCGGGATCACCGTCGCGATCGGCATCTTCCGGTCGTTCGATCGCGGCCTCGCGCAGCTCGTCGCGATCGGCGCGCCGGCCCGCTCATCGTCGGGCGCGGACCGCGGTTCCGCGTCGCCGGCGTCGCGTGGATCGTCTCGCTGGTCGGACTCGGATCGGTCACGCGGGAGGTTCTCGCTGACGCGGTACGTCGACAACCTTCGTTTCATCCTCGACGTCTCGGGGCAGTTCGCCTACGGCTGGACCCGCGAGTCGATCGTCCTGAAGGCAGGCGGCCTGGCGATCACGGTCGCAGCGATGGTCCTGATGTGGCGGGTCGCCCGTCGCGACCGCGATGCGCCGCATCGCTTCGTCGCGTCGATGATCGCGCTGCTCTGCGCGGTCGTGCTGCGCGTCGTCGCGTATCGCGCGGACATCTGGCACTACCCGGCGATGCTGTGGGCGCCGCTCCTCGCGCTGGTCTTCGCGCACGCTCGCTGCCAGCCTCGTCCCGAGCGATATCGACGCCATCGCCAATGCCCTGGCCTCCCATCGGGTCCGCTGCGTGATGGACATGAGTAACCGCGGCCCGATCAACGGGGTGCTCGACCTGCCCGCCTGCACGCGCGTCACCTACCCCGCGTATACCATCCCCCAGTACGAGGACGAGATGATCGCCGCGCTCGATGCGAGTCGGGTCCCGGCCGTCGTGTATTCGGCGACGACCTGGTCGTACCGGATCGACGGCCTCCCGATGCCGCAGCGCCTCCCGAAGCTCGACGCCTTCCTGCGGACCGGCTATCCGGTCCTCGCGTGCACGCCGGAATACTGCATTCGCTCGACGAAGGCGGACAGCTGACCGACCAAGGTCGCGGGCACACCCAGCGTCCGCAGTCGACACCCGCAATCGACATGCCGCCCTCGCGTCGTCGTCCCGCCTTGCAGTGTCGCTCCTCACCACTCCGACGGTCGGGATCGAGCCATTTGCTATCCTTGCAATCCCGCATGGAACCGCGCATGCGCCGCACGCGCTGCGCAGCTCGTCCGGCAACTCCCCCCATGGCATCCAAACGTCCCCGCAACAAGTCGTCGCTGCCTCGCCTTTCCCGCGACGGCGAGCGGCTGGCGTCGCTCGCGCAGAGCCTCGCGGTGTCGGGCAGCCGGGTCGAGGAGGACTACTGGGACGCGCTGGTCGGCGGCCAGGTCGACGCGTTGCTCGAGTCCCATTCCGACGTCACGATCGACGCCGCGCTCGATCATCTCGACGCCACCGCGCCGGCCGCGTTCGACGTCCTGATGGATGTCGTGGAGACGCACGCCGAAGCCGCCACGCTGTCGCTCGACGACGCCGAGTGGCAGGTGCTGCTGGTCGCCGCGCCGATCCTCGCGTGGTCGCGTTATTCGGTGCCGTCGGGGCCCATCAAGACCGATGCCGCGCAGACGCTCGAGACGCAGTTGCGCGCCCACTGCGCGGCGACGACGACGAAGGTCGCCCTCGCGCCTTACCTGTATTCGATCGACCAGCTGCCGCGCAGCTTCGGCGACGTGCATGCGCTGGCGCGCGCGCTCGGCCAGCGCGCGCTCGGCCACGACGAGAAGAAAGCCTCGGGCAAGCGCTTGCCCGAGACGGCGCCGCTGCTGGCCGACACGCGCTACCTGATGGCCGCCTTCGTCGCGAAGCGCGGCGAGCCGCTGTTCCGCTGGCAGGAGCAGCCCGAGGCCCGCGGCGCCGAGCGTCGCGACTTCAGCCGCGAGCACGCGCTGGAACGCTGGCGCGACCAGGGCCTGCCCACGCTCGGCACGTTGATGCCCGGTTGCGTGCTCGACCTGCTGATCCCCGACGGCTATCACGTCGCGTCGCGCGAGTCGGACCGCTCGATCCGGCCCTACGCGATCCGCGCGGCCATCGCCTTCCTCGAAAGCGCGCTCGACGTCAAGCCGGCGCAGCTGCGCGCGGTGGTGGCGGCGTTCGGCGCCGACCTGCCCGATGAATATCGCGTCGGCTTCACGCTGGCGAAGAACCCCGACGTCGTGCACGGCGTCGTGTGGCCGCTGTTCGGGCGCGAGGAAGGTCCCGAGGTCGACGGCCCCGAGGAGCAGATCGCGGCGCTGCTGCGCGAGAACGGCATCACGGACGTGGTCACGCTCGAACAGGGCTTCCCGCTCGAGTTCTGCGACGACTGCGGCGCGCCGCTGTTCGCCGATCCCGTCGGCGACCTGGTGCACGCGGAGCTGCCCGAAGAGACGGAAGCGCCTCGCGCCCATCTGCATTGATTCCGTCGTCGAAACCGGCGTCCGCCGAGGACGCCGTGGCGGAGGCCATCGCCCCCGTTCCCGTGGTCGCGAGCGACGAGCAGCCCGCGTTCGTCGACCCGTCCAGCCGCTTCTCGCACGCCGAACGCCGCAACATCATCGTCGGGCTGATGCTGGCGCTGCTGCTCGGCGCGCTCGACCAGACCATCGTCGCCGTCGCGCTGCCGCGCATGGCGCACGACTTCGACGGCTTCTCGCTGATCGCCTGGGTCGTGTCGGGCTACCTGATCGCATCCACCGTCGTGACGCCGATCTACGGCAAGCTCGGCGACCTGTTCGGCCGGCGGCCGCTGCTGTCGCTCGCCATCATCGTGTTCATGCTCGCATCGATCGCCTGCGCGCTGGCGCAATCGATGCCGCAGCTGATCGTGGCGCGGGTGCTGCAGGGCCTCGGCGGCGGCGGCCTGATCTCGATCGCGCAGACCATCATCGCCGACGTGGTGCCGCTGCGCGAACGAGGCCGCTACCAGGGCTACATCAGCGGCGTGTTCGCGGTGGCGAGCGTCGCGGGTCCGGTGGTGGGCGGTCTGTTCACGCACTACCTGACGTGGCGCTGGATCTTCTGGATCAATCTGCCGCTCGGCGCGGCCGCGTTCCTCGTCTCGCGCCGCGCGCTGGCGAACCTGCCGGTCGCGGGCATCCGACGCCGCATCGACTACCTGGGCGCGGCGCTGCTGATCGTCGGGCTGACGGCCCTCCTGATCCCCATCACGCGCATCGGCCAGGGGGTGTCGTGGAACGATCCGCGCAACGCGGCGCTGTTCGCGATCGCCGTCGCGATCCTCGCGGTGTTCCTGTTCCACGAGACGCGCACGCCCGAGCCGATCATCCCGATCGCGCTGTTCCGCATGCCGATCGTCGCGGCGTGCTGCGGCATCATGTTCCTGAGCTTCTTCCAGCTCGTGTCGATCGCGTCGCTGTCGCCGCTGCGCTTCCAGATGGTCGCTGGGGCCACCGCCGACAACGCCGCGTGGCGCTTGCTGCCGCTGACCTTCATGATCCCGCTCGGCGCGTTCGTCAGCGGCCGCGTGATGCTGAAGACCGGGCGCCATCGCCCGTTGCAGCTGGGCGGCACGGCTTGCGTGCCGTTCGCGCTGCTCGGCCTGGCGTTCGTCTCCCCGGTCCACGCCGTGACCACCGGCCTGCTGATGATCCTGGTCGGCCTGGCGATCGGCGTCGTGATGCCGGCGTCGCTGGTCGCCGTGCAGAACGCGGTCCCGCGGGCGCAGCTCGGCGTCGCCACGTCGGGCACGGCCTTCTCGCGGTCGCTCGGCGGAGCGATCGGCGTGGCGGTGCTGTCGGCCATCCTGCTCGCGTCGCTCGGCGTGACGGGCGGCGCGGGCGAGGACCGGCCGGCCG
>CAHJXF010000110.1 GCA_903644065.1 Betaproteobacteria bacterium | reverse complement strand
AGCCGCGGTCGCAGCCGCCGCGGCGGCCGTTGCCGCGGCGGCCAGCCGGTTCGTGACTTCCTTCCGGTAGCGGTTGAGGTCCTGCACCGAATCGAAGGTGCGCTCGAACAGCAGCGAGAGAATGTGCAGGATGCGGTCGACCACCTTGGTCTCCCACTCCTTGTCGAAGCGGATCTGCGTGTCGAGCCAATGCTCGAGCCAGCCCGGGTCGGGCACCCGCGACTGGATGGTGTCGTTGGGGAACAGCGTCTCGTTGACGTGCAGGTTGGTCGGATGCAGCGCCTTCTCGGTCCGCCGCGCCGAAGCCATCAGCACGCCGATCTTGGCGAACGCCGCACGCGCGGTGTCGCCGAGATCGACCAGCGCCTTCTTCATGTAGCGCAGGTAGGCGCCGCCATGCCGCGCCTCGTCTTGCGAGATGAGCTTGTAGATGTGCTTGATGACCGGCTCGGTATGCCACTCCGCAGCCCGCCGGTACCAGTGATTGAGCCGGATCTCGCCGCAGAAGTGCAGCATCAGCGTTTCCATCGCGGGCGCCGGATCGAACTGGAACCGCACCGCGTGCAGCTCCGCTTCGGTCGGCACCAGCTCCGGACGGAAGCGACGCAGGTACTCCATCAGCACGAGCGAATGCTTCTGCTCTTCATAGAACCACACCGACATGAAGGCCGAGAAGTCGCTGTCGTGCTGGTTGTCGCGCAGGAACATCTCGGTCGCCGGCAGTGCGGACCATTCGGTGATGGCGTTCATCTTGACGGTGCGCGCCTGCTCGTCGCTCAGCTTGGACGCGTCGAAATCGTCCCAGGGGACGTCCTTCGACATCTGCCAACGCACCGACTCGAGGGATTTGAAGAGGTCTGGATAGATCATGGTCCGCATTCGGGAACGACCGATCGGAGGTCCCGATCGCCGCGATTCTAACAAAGCGCCACGCCGTTCGCCGGTTTTAATCAAATACTTGCATGCGACCGGTCTCGCGTTCGCCCGCGACTCACGCCGGCGCGTGTTCGAGCGTGAACTGAACGACGTCGGTGTTCTCGAAGCGGAATGCCGCTGCGCAATAGGCGAGATAGAAGCTCCAGGTCCGCACGAAGGCGGTGTCGAAGCCGGCCTCTCGCACGTCGCGCTCGCTCTCCAGGAAGCGGTGCAGCCACGCGGCCAGCGTACGCGCGTAGTCCTGGCCGAAGGCGAACTGGTCGGCGACCCGCAGGCCCGCGACCCGGGCCGCCGCCACGAAAGCCGACACCGACGGCAACATGCCGCCCGGGAAGACGTACTGCTGGATGAAGTCGCTGCTCTTGCGATAGTCGGCGAACAGGTGCTCGGCGATCGTGATGGTCTGGATCGTCGCCCGACCGCCGACCTTGAGGCGCGCCTTGATGCAGTCGAAATAGCCGGCCCAGTATTTCTCGCCGACCGCCTCGAACATCTCGATCGACGCGATGCCGTCGAAGCGGCCCGCCACGTCGCGATAGTCGCGGATCGCCAGGTCGACGCGATCGTCCAGCCCGGCGTCTTGCAGGCGACGATCGGCGAGCTGCAACTGCTCGCTCGACAACGTCAGTCCGGTGACCTGCAGGCCGCGCCGGGCGGCGGTTTCGGCGAAGCCGCCCCAGCCGCAACCGATCTCGAGGACGCTCGCGCCGGGCGGCAGGTCGAGCTGCTCCAGCACGCGCTCGTACTTGGCTCGCTGCGCCGTCGGCAACGCCGCGAAGTCGTCGCGCGACGACGCGCTCGCGGCACTTCGCCCGTCGAGGAACAACGCGCTGGAATAGGTCATCGAACCGTCGAGCCACAGCTCGTAGAACGCGTTGCCGATGTCGTAGTGCGCGTGGACGTTCTTTCTGCTGCCGGTCCGCGTGTTGCGGCGCATGACGTGCCGCACGCGATACAGGAGGCGGCCCCACCACGTGCCGTAGATCACGGCTTCGATCGCGTTGCGATTGGCGACCATCACGTTCATCAGCGCGAGCAGGTCGGGCGTGGTCCAGTCGCCCGCGATGTAGCTTTCGCCGAAGCCGATGTCGCCGCTTCGCAGCGCCGCGTCGCAGACCTTCCAGTTGGCGAGCGCGATCTCCGCGTGCGGCAGGCCCTGGCCGAAGCGTTGCGAGCGTCCGTCGGGAAAGCGCACCGTCAACGAGCCGACCGACAGCTTGCCGAGCATCCTGACGATCAGGCGTGCCGAGGTCGGCATCGGCTCGGTGGTCGGCGGCGCCTCGAAACCGGGTTCGGATGCGGCGTCGAAAGGATTGACCGCATGGACGGTGCGGTACGGATCGGGCGAACGGGAGGAACGCATCAGCGGGGGGCCTCGGCGGCGGGCGGCGCCGGTTTGGAGAAGAAGGGCGCGCGCTTCCACCACAGGCGCAGCGCCTGCCAGTGGATGCGGGCGATGACGCCGAACGTGAACAGCGGGATGCGGAGGAAAGCCGACAGCAGCGCGCGGTCGGAGATCGGCTGCAGCGCGCCGGACAGGCTGGTCGACAGCAGCGGCAGCGATGCAGAAGCACCCGGCTCGCTCTCGTCGTAGTCGATGCGGGCGACGCTGCGCCGCGACGCGTTCAGGAAGCGGAAGCGGTAGTGTCCGCGGACCGCGCAAAACGGCGAGACATGGAAGGTCTTGCGTGCCGACAACGCCTCGCCGCCCGCGATCGAACGGCCGTCGGGATGGGCGAGCACATAGCAGTGCCGCTCGCCGAATGTGTTGTTGATCTCGCAGACGACGGCGCGCAGCGTGCCGTCGCGACGCTCGCAGAACCAGAAGCTGACCGGCTTGAAGGCGTAGCCGAGCACGCGCGGGAAAGTGTGCAGCCAGAGCTCGCCGTCGGCATCGTGCACCCCCGCGTCCCCGAGCAGCCCGTCGATCCACGTCACGAGCGGCAGCGGTCGACGGTCGCCGTGATCGGCATCGTGGAACGACAGCAGGTTGAAGCGGTTGTGCGACAGGCAGCGATGACCGGCGAGCGCCGCGTCGAGGCGACGCATCGGCAGCCGGAGGAAATAGGCCGGATAGCGGAAGGCGTTGCGCCGCGGGCGGTGGCGCGTGTGACGAACTTCGCCGGTCGCGATCTGTGCGGGAGCCGCCACGTCAGGCGGCAAGGCGGCTCTCCTCGAGCGGAGCGACGGTTCGGTCGCCGATGCGCGCGGCGATCGCGAGTCCCGACCGGAGGCCGTCCTCGTGGAAGCCGTATCCGGTCCAGGCACCCGCGTACCACAGGTTGCCGCGCCCCTGGATCGTCGACAGCGCGCGTTGCGCCCGGATCGCGCGGCCGTCGAAGACCGGATGCGCGTAGTCGAACTCGCGCAGGATGGTGGACTCGGCGGGACGCTGCACGGGGTTGAGCGACACCATCAACGGACGCGCGAACGGCACCGGCTGCAGGCGATCGATCAGGTAGTGGACGCAGACGGAGCGGTCGTCGGGCACGGCCGACGCCACGTCGCACTGGTAGTTCCACGCGGCCCACGCGCCGCGTCGCGACGGCAGCAGCGACGCGTCGGTGTGCAGGACGGCGTGGTTGGGTTGATAGCGGATGGCGCCGAGCAGCGATCGTTCGTCGCTCGCCGGATCGTCGACGAGCGCCAGGGCCTGGTCGCTGTGACAGGCCAGCACCACCTGGTCGTGATGCGTCACGCCGCTCGCGGTCCGCACCGCGACCCGGCCGGTCGACAGGCGCGCGACACCCGTGACCGGCGTCGACAGGCGCACGTCGTCGAGCGGGGCCAGCATGCGCTCGACGTACGATCGCGCGCCGTCGCGGACCGTGTACCACTGCGGCCGATCGCTCACCTGCAGCAGGCCGTGGTTGGCGCAGAAGTCGACGAAGGTCGACAGCGGGAAATCACGCATCTGCGCGGTCGTGCACGACCAGATCGCCGCCGCCATCGGCAGCAGGTACCAGTCGCGGAACGATGGTCCGTAACGATGCGCGTCGAGGAATTCGCCGAGCGTCCAGGTTTCGAGGGCCGCTCGCGCCGCGTGCGACATCGTGCGTGTCTGGCGGTTGAAGCGGACGAGATCCGCCAGCATGCGCAGGAAGCGCGGGTCGAGCAGGTTGCGCCGCTGGATGAAGACCGAGTTCAGGTCGTTGCCCGCCCACTCGATCGGCCGCGTCCCGGCGCCGCCGAGGCGGACCGAGAAGCTCATCTCGGACGCGACCGTCTCGACGTCGAGCGCATCGAACAGCTGGACGAGCTCGGGGTAGGTCCGGTGATTGAAGACCAGGAAGCCGGTGTCGACCGGATGGGTCACGCCGTCGACCGTCGCGTCGACCGTGTGGGCGTGTCCGCCGGCGTAGTCGGCGGCCTCGAACAGCGTGACGCGATGCGTGCCGCACGACCGCGCTCCCGGCAGTCGACCGCCGGCCAGGCGCCAGGCGCAGGACAAGCCCGCAATCCCCGATCCGATCACCGCGATGTCCACGCGCGTCCTGTGTCTGTTGTCCCGGCTTCGCCTCGCCGGAACGCGGCACCCCGCGGCTCTATACGCAGCTCCGCGGGCTTCGGTTTCTGCGGCTTGCGCAGGTCCGCGGACCGGTCAGGAAGCGAGCAGCCGCTCGATCTCGGACACGAAGCGGCGATCGGTGGGCGACACCACGCTGGCGAAGCTGTCCACCGGCTTGCCGCTGCGGTCGAGCAGGTACTTGTGGAAATTCCACGCGGGCCGCTGGTTCGTGATGCGCGCCAAGTCGACGTAGAGCGGGTTGGCGCCCTTGCCGACCACCGACGTCTTCGAGAACATGGGAAACTTGACGCTGTAGGTGTTGAAGCAGAAATCCGCGATGTCCTTGTTGGCGCCGGGCTCCTGTTCGAAGTCGTTCGACGGGAAGCCCAGCACCACGAGGCCCCTGGACGCGTACCTGGCGTACAGCGCCTCGAGTCCCTCGTACTGGCTGGTGTAGCCGCAGAAGCTCGCGGTATTGACGACCAGGATGACCTTGCCGGCGTACTGGCAGAGCGACTGGTCCGACTCGTCCTGCAACTTCTTGAAGGTCTTCTGCAAGACGACGGGGCAGGCGACCGACGCGGTGGACGCGGCCGAGGGGGATACGGTGGCAGCCGGCTGCGTTCCCTGGGCCGCGGCGTGTGTCGACACCGCGAGGACGATGCTCGCCACCGCCGCACCCAGTGCGGATCGCATCAGGCGAAACGGATGGAAATTCATGGTGGCCTATCTCGAATGACTCGACCCGTCGGGAACCTGTCGACCGGCGGCGCACTCGATGGAACGCGCGCGCGAGTCGGTCGGGCTGCAGGCAGTCTAACCGGACGCCACCGGCGCGCCCATCGTCTGTGCCCGGCACGGCCCCAATGACCCGACATTCGTCCTTTCGCGGCAACAAGCAGTCGTTGCCGTCCAAACCCTGCGCGACCTGCGGACGACCGATGACCTGGCGCAAGCGCTGGGCCAAGGACTGGGAGGCCGTGCGTCATTGCTCCGACGCCTGCCGCCGGGTGCGTGCGACGCCGGGTGGGCCCGCATGAGTCGGCGTCCGCGATGCTGAAGCGCCTCTGCCTGGTGCTCGGCGACCAGCTCAACTTCGCCAACCCGGTGCTGGCCGATTTCGACCCGGCCGGCGACGTCGTGGTGATGATCGAGGCGGCGAGCGAGAGCACGCTGGTGTGGTCCACCAAGCCGCGCATCGCGATGTTCCTGTCCGCCATGCGCCACTTCGCGCTCGAAGTGACCGCGCGCGCCTGGCCGCTGATCTACGTGCGGGTCGACGACGCGCTGCCGGGCGGATTCGCGGAGCGTCTGCAGGCGGTCGTCGCCACGCACCGACCCGAAACGCTCGCGGTCTGCGAACCGGGCGAATGGCGGATGCTCGAGACGGTGCAGCGGGTCGCGCACGATGGCGGCTGCGCGCTCGACCTGCGCAGCGACGCGCACTTCCTCTGCTCGCGCGACGAGTTCGCCGGGTGGGCCCGCGGCCGCAAGCAGCTGCGCATGGAATTCTTCTACCGCTGGATGCGGGCCCGGCACGACATCCTGGTCGACGCGGCCGGCGAGCCCGTCGGCGGTCGCTGGAACTTCGACGCGGAGAACCGCAAGGGCTTCGGGCGGCGCGGGCCGGTCGACGTGCCGACCACCGCGCGCTTCGAACCCGACGGCGTGACCCGCGAGGTCTTCGAGCTGATCGAGAACGAGTTCCCGGATCACCCCGGTTCCGTCGAGCACTTCGGCTGGCCGGTGCGGCGCGTCGACGCCCTGGTCGCGCTCGAACGCTTCGTCGAGGATCGCCTGGACGACTTCGGCGTCCACCAGGACGCGATGTGGAGCGACCTGCCGTTCGGCTGGCACGCGCTGCTGTCGTCGTCGCTGAACCTGAAGATGATCACGCCGCGCGAGGTGATCGACGCGGCGCTGGCCCGCCACGCGCGCCGGCCGGTGCCGCTGCCGTCGCTCGAAGGCTTCATCCGCCAGATCCTCGGGTGGCGCGAGTTCGTCCGCGGCATGTACTGGCTCGACATGCCGGGCATGCGCGACGCCAACCACTACGGCTACGAGCGGCCGCTGCCGCGCTGGTACTGGACCGCCGACACGCACATGAATTGCATGCGCCACTGCGTCGGGCAGACGCTCTCGCACGGCTACGCGCATCACATCCAGCGGCTGATGGTGACCGGCCAGTTCGCGCTGCTGGCCGAGGTTCGCCCGATCGAGGTCGCCGACTGGTATCTCGCCGTGTACGTCGACGCGGTCGAGTGGGTGGAGCTGCCGAACGTGGTCGGCATGGCGCTGCATGCGCAAGGCGACCGCTTCACGTCGAAGCCGTACATCGCCAGCGGCGCCTACATCGATCGCATGAGCAACTACTGCAGGGGATGTCGCTACGAACCGTCGCGGCGAGTGGACGGGGTCGACACGCTGGGAATGCCGCAGCGGGCCTGCCCGTTCACCACGCTGTACTGGCATTTCGTCGACCAGAACCGCGACGCGCTGGCGCGCAATCCGCGGACCGGCCTGATGGTCAAGAACCTCGATCGCATCGGCGCCGCCGAGCGCGCGGCGATCACGGACCAGGCCGCCCGAACCCTCGCCGGGCTCGACGAACTGTGACCGGCCGCGTCAGATGCGCCCCATGACGACGAGGATGACGACGATCAGCACGATCACGCCGATGCCGCCGCTCGGGCCGTAGCCCCACGAACGGCTGTGGCCCCAGCTGGGCAGCGCGCCGATCAGCGCGAGGATCAGTACGACGAGGAGGACGAGGCTGAGCATGGGGTCTCCGAAGGACGGTGGGATCGGTCGCTTCGCCCGACCGAAGGCAGGCTCGCGACGAGGGATCGCATGATCGATCGATCGGCCGGCGACCCGGCCGACCGGCGCGTCGATTGCGCTTTCGTCCGATCCTGCGCTACGCGGCGGGCGCATCGAAGCGCCGCGGTCGTCACATCTGCCTGAACAGGTGCGTGTAGGTCCGGCTCACTTCCAGCTTTTGCGGATGCCCGGTGACGGTGACGATCTGCCGACCGCGGAAGTCGCGCGTGACGGTGGCGATGGCCTGCGCGTTGACCAGCGTGGCGCGATGGATCTGCCAGAAGCGATCCGGGTCGAGCTCGTCGATCAGCTCCTTGATCGGCTTCTTGATCAGCGCCTCGAACTGGGCGGTCTGCACCCGGGTGTACTTCTCGTCGGACTGGAAGAACAGCACTTCGTCGACCGGGATCAGGCGCAGGCTCTGCCCGACCGACGCCTGGATCCACTGCAGACGGGGAACCGGCGCGGCGCCTCCGACGCCGGCCGGCGCGTCCAGCCGCGAGGCCAGGCGCGTCAACAGTTCGGCGACATCGGGCCGGTCGAGCGATGCCGCCGGACGCGACCCGGTCGGCGCCTCCGGACGTTCGAGCCGGCCCTTCAGCCGCTCGACCGTCTTGCCCAGCCGCTCGCGGTCGGCCGGCTTCAGCACGTAGTCGATCGCTCCCTGCTCGAAGGCCTCGACGGCGTACTGGTCGTAGGCGGTGATGAAGACGATCTGGCAGGCGTTGTCGGGCCGGGCGAGGATCGCGCGGGCCGCTTCGATGCCGGTCATGCCGGGCATGCGGATGTCGAGGAAGGCGAAGTCCGGGTCGTGCGTCTCGACCAGCTCGACGGCCTCGCTGCCGTTTCGCGCCTCGGCGACGAAGACGAGCTCGGGCCAGGCCTCGGACAGGCGGGCGCGCAACTGCTCGCGCATCAGGCGCTCGTCGTCCGCGATCACGGCGGTCACGACGGACGCGGATTGCTCGGACTCGCTCATCGGCGGGGGCGGCGGTAACGGTTCACGGGGCGGTGGGTGCGGGGGGAGTGCCGACGTACGACGGGACGGTCGCTGCGGCCCGCCGTCTCGAGCGGCGCGAAAGTAGAACATAGCCGCCCACCACCAGCAAGACCGGTACCAACAGCGGCGCGAGTCCCGCGAGCAACGCCACCAGCACGGCCAGCGCGACCGCGATCAGCACGAACGGCACGGCGATCGCCAGCGCCGCCAGCACCGCGATGACGAGGAAGCCGGCCGTCACGATGCCGATGGCGACGCCGCCGCCGATCATCGCGGCCACGACCGCGGCGTCGATCGATTCGCCGTCGATGGTGACGGTCGTGCCCTGCAAGACGCCGGTCCACTCGATGCCGAGCGCGACCGCGACGCCGATGGCGATGACCAGCAGGACGAACAGCGCGACGAACAAGAGGATCTTCTTCAAGGCGTTCTCCTCGATCAGGCCGTGGCGGCGCCGACGGGCCGGCGCGATTGATAGGGCACCGCGATCGTCACGCGCGTGCCGAGCGGCGAGCCGTCGACCCGATTGGCTTCGATCAGCAGCGAGGCGCGATCGCCGTACAGCAGCTTGAGTCGCTCGCGGATGTTGGACAGGCCGAGACCGGTGCCCGATGTGCTCGCGCCACCGGCCGCGAAGCCGAGTCCGGTGTCGGCGACGGTCACGTGCAGGTCGCCGTGGACGATCTCGGCCTCCACGTCGAGATGACCGCCTTCGGCCTTCGGCTCGAGACCGTGCTTGATGGCGTTCTCCACCATCGACTGCAGCATCATCGGCGGGAAGTCGGCCGAGCGCAGGCCCTTCGGCACCGCGACCCCGACCTGCAGCCGCTCCTCCATGCGCACCTTCAGGATCTCGAGATAGGCGCCGACGAGATCGACCTCGCGCCCCAGGTCCGTCGCGTTCTCGCGCATCTGCGGCAGCGCCGCGCGCAGGTACTGGATCAGGTTCTTCTGCATCGTCGAGGCGCGCGGCGGATCGGTCTCGATCAGGTGGTCGATCGACGCCAGCGTGTTGAACAGGAAATGCGGCTCGACCTGCGCCTGCATCATCTGCATCCTGGCTTCGGACACCTGGCGCTTCAGGCTCTCGCGCTCGGCGACTTCCGAAGCCGACTGCACGGCGACGGCCGCTCGGCGCTTGGTGTTGGACGTCGCCTTCAGCACGATCAGGTAGACGAACGCGACCACGATCATCGCCTTCAGGAAGCCCCACAGCACCGAGCCGAAGCTCGGCGGCGCGCTGCGTGCCGCGGCCCGGATCTCGTCGCTGATCGCGCTCTGCACCTCGTCCTTCGCGTCTTCCACCGCGGCCTTGACCTGCAGGCTCATGTCGTCGGCGATGGTGCGACGGACCCGATCGGCCTCCACCGTCGACAGCCGGGCCGACGCGAGGGCGCGGGACGCATCGGCGGTGGCCTTGCGGGCGTCGAGGTCGACGGCGCCGGACGCCGCCCCGGAGTTCTCCGAGGGATCGCCGCCCGGCCTCCGCTCGCCGTTCGACGCCTCGGCGTCCAGGCGTGCCGCCTCGCCCTCGAGCACCCGCACGCCGT
>CAHJXF010000109.1 GCA_903644065.1 Betaproteobacteria bacterium | reverse complement strand
CCGCAGTCCGAGCCGTCGCCCATCGGGCCATCCGCTGCGCCGCCCGTCTCGCCGCCCGTCCCGCCGCCCGTCCCGCCGCCGGTGGAACCCGAGGCCGAATTCAAGGTGTTCGGCTTGCCCGATGAAACGCCGCTGCCGGTATCGGTCGCGCTGGCGCCGTCCGGCGCGCCTTCGGCGTGGTGGTTGCCCGAGACCGGTCAGCTTCCGGCACTGCCGCCGCCGTCGCCGATCGCCGTCGCCGACTCGCTGCCCTCGCTCGTGCGCGAGGCGTCCGACCGACGCACGGGCGTGCCGGCGGCACCGTCGGCGATCGACGACGCCGCGCTGGAAGCGATGCGCTCGGACCTGTTGCGTCCGCTCGACGCCGCCCCACGCGGGCGCGCGTCGCGCTGGCTGTTCGGCACGCTGGCGCTGCTGTCGTTCCTCGTGCTGGTCGGCCAGGCGTCCTACCTGTGGCGCGACGAGATCGCGGCGCGCTGGCCGCCGGCGCGCCCCTGGCTGGTGGCCGCCTGCGAGCGACTCCAGTGTCGCGTCGACGCGCCGGCGCACATCGAAGCGATCAGCATCGAATCGGCCAGCGTCCAGGTCCTGCCGGCGAACGCCAACCTGTACGTCCTCACGGCGTTGCTGCGCAACCGCGAGTCGATCGACGTCCGCCACCCGTACCTGGAACTCGTGTTGACCGATCTTCAGGATCGGCCTATCTTGCGGCGCGCTCTGCGGCCGGAGGACTATCTTCCGGGTCGGACCGCCCAGGCGTCGCGCGGCCCGGGCTTTCCCGCCGACAGCGAGTTGCCGATCCGGGTCGAGTTCGAACTCACCGACCTGCGCTTCGCGGGCTACCGGCTCGAGCGCTTCTATCCATGATGTCGCCATCGCCCGGAGACACCCGATGCGCACGCTGATCTGCGGCTCGCTCGCCTACGACACGATCATGGTGTTCGAGGGTCGCTTCAAGGACCAGATCCTGCCCGATCAGATCCACATCCTCAACGTCTCCTTCTACGTGCCGGCGATGCGTCGCGACTTCGGCGGCACCGCCGGCAACATCGCCTACAACCTGAAGCTGCTCGGTGGCACGCCGATCGTCATGGCCACGGTGGGCGGCGATGCGGCGCCGTACCTGGCGCGCATCGAGGCGCTCGGCATCGATGCGCAGCACGTCGTGACGATGCCCGACGCGTTCACGGCGCAGTGCTTCATCACGACCGATCTCGACGACAACCAGATCACCGCCTTCCACCCCGGGGCCATGAGCAGCTCGCCGCTCAACCACGTCGACGATGCGACGGACATCGGGCTCGCCATCATCGCGCCGGACAGCCGCGACGGGATGATCCAGCACGCCCGCGAACTGGCGACCGCGCGCATCCCATTCGTATTCGACCCGGGTCAGGGCTTGCCGATGTTCTCCGGCGACGAGCTGATGGAGTTCATCGAACTCGCCGACTACGTCACCGTCAACGAGTACGAAGCGAAGATGCTCGCCGAACGGACGCAGCGGACCTTCGAGGGGTTGGCGCAGTCGGTGAAGGCCCTGATCGTCACGCAGGGCGGCCTCGGTTCGACGATCTACGCGCGCGACGGCGTGCATGTCGTCCCGAGCGTGCGGCCCGAGCGCATCGCCGATCCGACCGGCTGCGGCGACGCCTATCGCGGCGGACTGCTCTACGGGCTGGCCGGCGGCATGGACTGGCCGACGACCGGACGCCTCGCGAGCACCATGGGGGCCCTCAAGATCGCATCGCAGGGGCCGCAGAACCATGCACCCACGCGCGACGAGGTCCGCGATGTGTTCAGCCGCGCCTTCGGGTACAATCCTTGGTAATTAGTCGTTGTGTAACAACTAGTTACGAGAGGAATATCGTGGACATCAGACAGCATCTGAAGATCGTGGCCGTCGCCGGCGTCATCGCCGTCTGCGCGACGGGTTGTGCGGTGCCGAGCAGCTCGAGCAATGTGTACGGTGGCGGCCAGGTCCAGCGCGAGCAGATCGTCCGGCTCGGCGTGATCGAGAGCGTCCGGCAGGTGGCGATCCAGCGCCAGGAAAGCGGGTTCGGTACGCTGGCCGGCGCCGGCGTCGGCGGCGTGGCCGGTAGCGCGATCGGCGCAGGGCGCGGCAGCATCGTCGGCGCCATCGTGGGCGCGGTGGCCGGCGGCGTCGCCGGCAACGCGCTCGAGAGTTCGGCGGACCGTCGCCCTGGTTACGAGCTGACGGTAAGGCTGGACAACGGTGAAATGCGCGCCATCGTGCAGGAAGCCGACGAGTTCTTCCAGCCAGGCGACCGCGTACGCATCCTGTCGCGCGGCGGCATCAGCCGCGTGACGCACTGATCCGAAACGAGTCGACCAGCCGGGCGCTGTCCGCGGCACGAGGCGAGGCCGTCGTCCGGCAGGACCGGCCGTCTTCACGCCGTCGCGCACTCGGTCACGCGGCGCCGAGCTGGTAGGCCATGCGGTTGACGATGATCAACGCGATCTGAATCAACAGCAGCGCCACCAGCGGCGAGAAATCGAAACGACCGGCTTGCGGCAGGATGCGCCGGAGCGGCCGCAGCAGCGGCGCCGTCAGCGCGTCGAAGACCGGCAGGAACGGCGAGAAGGGATTGACCCAGCTCAGCACGGCCGCGATGACGATCAACAGCTGGGCGAGATACAGCACCCACTTGACCAGCCAGACCAGCATCAGGACCAGCATGAAACCGATCGGCGGCAAGCCGCCGAAGCGGACGGCCAGGTCGACCATGACCGCGATCAGCGTGATCAGGATCGCCGCCACCAGGCTGGCCCAGTCGATGCCGGCGTAGGCCGGCACGATCCGTCGCAACGGCCGCACGATCCAGTCGGTCAGCGCCATCACGAAGCTGCCCACGGCGTTCGCCCCGTTGATTCGTCGAGCCTGCATCCAGGCGCGCAGCAGGCACGCCCCGACCAGTAGCCCGCCGACGACGTCGACGAGCAGGTGAACGATCTCATAGAACATGAAGGAGCCGCAGGGCGGGTGGCCGGAGAGCCCGCATTGTAGTGCGCTGGTCCAAACCGTCCGTCGCGCCACGGTCGACGGTCAGCCATCCGCCGGCCACGCGCACCCGGCGATTGGCTTGCCTGCACGCCGCCGGTCGAAAGCAAAAAAAATCCCGCGAGCGGTGACTCGCGGGATCCGGATCGGCCTCGCAGCCGACCCGCCGGTACCGATCGCCTACGGCCGGCTGCCGGTCGGAAAAGGCCATGCCGCAGCCGGATTGAGTGCCGTCTTGACCGCCGGTGCCGGGGCCGGAGTGCTCGGCACGGCCGGCGTCTTGGCCGCTGCCTTCTTGGCAGGCGCCTTCTTGGCGACGACCTTCTTGGCCGGTGCCTTGGCCGGAGCCTTGGCCGGAGCCTTCTTGGCAGCGACCTTCTTCGCCGGGACCTTCTTGGCCGCGACCTTCTTCGCAGGCGCCTTCTTGGCGACCTTGGCTACCTTGGCGGGGACCTTCTTGGCAACCTTCTTGGTCGGCACCTTCTTGGCGACCTTCTTCGACGGAGCCTTCTTCGCGGCAACCTTCTTCGCGGTAACCTTCTTCGCAGGGACCTTCTTCGCGGTGACCTTCTTTGCAGGAACCTTCTTGGCAGGGACCTTCTTCGCGACCTTCTTTGCTGTTGCCATTTGCAACTCCTTTACATGAGCAAGTACCCGGTTGAAGAAACCCGTCCTCCAAGTCGCGTCGCTCGACGCAGTCGAAGGTACGGATTATTCATCGGCGCAAACAGCGGCGTCGGTTCGCCGTCTATCTATCTGCGCTAATGAATTCGGCACTTGGCCCGCTGAATCCACGGCTCGGCTCGACGCCAAACCGACGATTCAATCGGCCAAAAAAAAACCGGCGATGAAGCCGGCGTCAATCGATGACGGTTCGACACGGACAGTCGGCACCCCGCCGACCGGTTCGAAGGACTGGATTTCTGCAAAGGCAACGACCCGGCCACGCGCGAGTCGAGAAGAGGACAAAGCCGGTCGTGACGATTTCGCATTCGTGTTGACGCTTCCACTCCTCGGTCTGCCGTCGATTTCAAGAAACCGACGCGGGCGCGTTTCGAACTAGACGACGGTGCGGTGACTGCCGGGTGTCGCGGGTTCGGCGCGCGATCGACGCGAGCCGGCCCAATCACCGCTACTCCCAATTCAACGCGCCGCCGGTCTGGTATTCGATGACCCGGGTCTCGAAGAAATTTCTTTCCTTCTTCAAGTCGATCATCTCCGCCATCCACGGAAACGGATTGTCCTCTTGCGCGAATAGGGGGTCAATACCAATCTGTTGACAACGACGATTCGCGATGAAGCGCAGATAACCCTTGAACATCGGCGCGTTCAATCCGAGCACACCGCGCGGCATCGTGTCCTCTGCATAGGCGTACTCGAGATCGACGCCTTTCTTGAACAGCGCGCGGATCTCGTCCTTGAATTCGGCCGTCCACAACTGCGGATTCTCGAGCTTGATGGTGTTGACCAGGTCGATGCCGAAGCTGCAATGCATGGACTCGTCGCGCAGGATGTATTGGTACTGCTCGGCGGCACCGGTCATCTTGTTCTGCCGACCGAGCGCGAGGATCTGCGTGAAGCCGACATAGAAGAAGAGACCCTCCATCAGGCACGAGAAGACGATCAGCGACTTCAACAGCTTCTGGTCGTTCAGGATGGTTCCGGTCTGGAAACCGGGGTCGGTCAGCGTGTTGATGAACGGGATCAGGAACTCGTCCTTCGCGCGGATCGACGGCACCTCGTGATAGGCGTTGAAGATCTCGCCTTCCTCGAGTCCGAGCGACTCGACGATGTATTGGTAGGCGTGCGTGTGGATCGCTTCTTCGAAGGCCTGGCGCAGCAGGTACTGGCGGCATTCGGGTGCCGTGATGTGCCGATAGGTGCCGAGCACGATGTTGTTGGCGGCCAACGAATCGGCCGTCACGAAGAAGCCGAGGTTGCGCTTGACGACCCGACGCTCGTCTTCGGTCAGGCCGTTCGCGTTCTTCCACAACGCGATGTCGCGCGACATGTTGATCTCTTGCGGCATCCAGTGATTGGCGCAGCCCGCGAGATACTTTTCCCACGCCCACTTGTACTTGAACGGCACGAGCTGGTTGACATCGGTCGACCCGTTGATGATCCGCTTGTCCGAGGCCCGTACGCGACCTTCGGGCACCGCGGTGCCATCGTTGGCCGGCAGCCCTTCATCGCGCATGGGCCGCATGTTCGCCGGCTCGTCGGCGGCGGTCGCCCGCACGTCCTGCGCCGCGACGGCATTGGGCGGCACCGCGGCGTGCGACACCACCGGTTCTTCATCCCACGAAAGCATCGACATTCGCTTCATTTCCTCGTTGGTTACCGCTGAGTACCTCGCGCGGTCGACCCGACCGCACCCGTACCCGGTCGCTGCCCGCCGCTACTGGCAGGCTTCGCATTCATCGAAGCCGGAATCGCCCGGCTTCAACAGACAGACCGTGCCCAGCACCTCGGGTTCCGGCAAGACCGGTAACGCGATGGACGTGCCGGTCCGTGCCGCCGAGGCGTGCACGGACGAATTGATCCCGTCCACCGTGACCGCATTCAGTTCGCCGCCGCGACCGGTGGACTTCTCCGCGCTCGACGCGGACATGGTGCGCAGGTAGTAGGTGGTCTTGAGCCCGCGCAACCAAGCCAGCTTGTAGGTCTCGTCGAGCTTCTTGCCCGAAGCGCCGGCCATGTAGATGTTGAGCGACTGGGCCTGGTCGATCCACTTCTGGCGACGTGACGCCGCCTCGACCAGCCACTGCGTCTCGACCTCGAACGCGGTGGCGTAGATGGCGCGCAGCGGCGCCGGAATGCGATCGATCCGGGACACGCCGCCATCGAAGAACTTGAGATCGGCGACCATCACCTCGTCCCACAGGTTGAGCTTCTTCAGGTCGCGGACCAGGTAGTCGTTGACGATCGTGAACTCGCCGGACAGGTTCGACTTGACGTAGACGTTCTGGAACGTGGGCTCGATGCAGGCCGACACGCCGATGATGTTGGAGATGGTCGCGGTGGGCGCGATGGCGACGCAATTGGAGTTGCGCATGCCGAACTGCGCGATGCGGGCGCGCAGCGCGTCCCAGTTCATCGACACGCTGTCGTCGACCTCGACATAGCCGCCGCGCTCCTGGCGCAGCAGGTCCACCGAGTCCTGCGGCAGGATGCCGCGATCCCACAGCGAGCCGCGATAGCTCGAGTAGCGCCCGCGCTCCTCGGCCAGTTCGGTGGATGCCCAGTAGGCGTAGTAGCAGACCGCTTCCATCGAACGGTCGGCGAACTCGACCGCCTCGTTCGACGCGTACGGAACGCGCTGCAGGTGCAGGCAGTCCTGGAAGCCCATGATGCCGAGGCCCACCGGGCGATGCCGCAGGTTCGAGTCGCGCGCCTTCTTGACCGCGTAGTAGTTGATGTCGATCACGTTGTCGAGCATGCGCATCGCGATGTGCGTCGTGCGCCGCAGCTTGTCGTGGTCGAGCGTCCAGCGGCCGTCGGCGGTTCCGTCGTCGACGTGGACCATGTGCGCGACCAGATTCACCGAACCCAGGTTGCAGACCGCGATCTCGCTGTCGTTGGTGTTGAGCGTGATCTCCGTGCACAGGTTCGACGAGTGCACCACGCCGACATGCGACTGCGGCGAGCGGATGTTGCAAGGATCCTTGAACGTGATCCACGGATGCCCGGTCTCGAACAGCATCGACAGCATCTTCCGCCACAACGCCTGCGCCGGCAGCGTCTTGAACAGCTTGATGTCGCCGCGCCGGCTGCGCTCCTCGTAGCGGACGTAGGCTTCCTCGAAGGCACGACCCACCTTGTCGTGCAGGTCGGGCACGTCGGACGGCGAGAACAGCGTCCAGTCCCCCGCCTCCATCACGCGCTTCATGAACAGGTCGGGGATCCAGTTGGCCGTGTTCATGTCGTGCGTGCGGCGCCGGTCGTCGCCGGTGTTCTTCCGCAGGTCGAGGAACTCCTCGATGTCGAGGTGCCAGGTCTCGAGATAGGTGCAGACCGCTCCCTTGCGCTTGCCGCCCTGGTTGACCGCGACGGCCGTGTCGTTGACGACCTTCAGGAACGGCACCACGCCCTGCGACTCGCCGTTGGTGCCCTTGATGTGCGAGCCCATGGCCCGCACCGGCGTCCAGTCGTTGCCGAGGCCGCCCGCGTACTTGGCCAGCAGCGCGTTCTCCTTGATGGCCTCGTAGATGCCGTCGAGATCGTCGTTGACCGTGGACAGGTAGCAGGACGACAGCTGCGAATGGCGCGTGCCGGCGTTGAACAGCGTGGGCGTCGAGCTCATGAAGTCGAAGCTGGACAGCAGTTCGTAGAACTCGATGGCGCGCGTCTCGCGATCGATCTCGTTCAGCGCGAGACCCATCGCGACCCGCATGAAGAAGGCCTGCGGCAGCTCGATGCGGCGCCCCTCCGGCGAATAGGCGTCGGCCCGGTCGATGAGGAAGTAGCGGTCGTACAGCGTCTGCAGCCCGAGATAGCCGAATTGCAGGTCGCGCTTCGCATCGAGCGCCGCGCCCAGGCGCTTCAGGTCGTACTGCGCGAGCCGCTCGTCGAGCAGTTCGACATCGATGCCGCGCTTGATGAACTGCGGGAAGTAGTCGACGTACTTCTCGGCCATCGCGAACTGGTCGACCTCGATGCCGAGCGTCTCCTTGCGCATCGTGTGCAGCAGCAACCGCGCGGTGACGATGCTGTACGCCGGGTCCTTCTCGAATTGCGATCGCGCAGCGAGGATGGCCGACTTGTGCACTTCCTCGATCGGCACGCCGTCGTACAGGTTCTTGATGGTCTCCGCGACGATGACGTCCGCGCTGACCGCGACATAGGGAGACGGGTGGCCCGCGGGCGTGTTGAGTCCGTCGCACGCCGCGTCGACCAGCGCGCGGATGCGGCCCGGATCGAACAGCACGCGCACGCCGTTCTCGGTGACATGCAGCGCGGCTTCGGGCGCCGAGCGGTTCTTGCGCGCCTCCGCACGATCGGCCGCGCGCTTCTCGCGATAGAGGACGTAGGCGCGCGCCACCTCGTGCTCGCCGGACCGCATCAGCGCCAGCTCGACCTGATCCTGGATGTCCTCGATGTGGAACATGCCGCCCGACGGCATGCGCCGCAGCAACGACGTGACGACCGAGCCGGTGAGCGTCTCGACGAGCTCGCGGACCCGGGCCGAGCTCGCGCTCTGTCCGCCGTTGACCGCGAGGAACGCCTTCGTCATGGCGACCGAGACCTTGGCCGGCTCGAAGCCGACGACCGAGCCGTTGCGACGGATGACCTTGTAGTCGCCGAACTCGGCGCGGCTCTGCGCAGGAGCCGACGAAGCGGGGGACCGCTGCGCGGACGGCAGCGGCGACTGCTGGGGGATCGCCGTGGGTTCGACGCGTTGCATGCTGATTCTCCGATACGAAAGACGACGGCGCAAACGGGGTTCGCGGGTCGCCGCTGAAGTGAGGGCGCTACGGCAGCGCGATGGTTGCGGGATCGGGACAGGCGTGCGGCCGATCCACCGCGGGGATCGCGACCGGCATCCGCGTTGCCGGCCGTGGGCGGCTTCGACGATCGTGCCGTCCGGTGCAAGGCGTCTTCGTCATGGACGGCCTCCCACTGTCCGGTCCGCTCCCTGCATCGTCATGTCCCTGTCGCTGCGTGGCGGCCGATCCGGTCCGAAACGACCGGAACCACGCGGCTGATCGATTCGTCGGCAGGCCGCCGATGTCGGGCCGCCTTCGCTTCGCGAGCCTCGTCTCGTCCGCCGCGCGCGTGACGACCGCGCGCCGGACCCGATGGACACCGCGAGCGATAACCACTACCGGTAGTGGTTGGAACGATCCGATGCCACTAAGTCTAGTGGTGCCGGCGTCGCCACGCAAGCGCGACGCGCGATGAAATTTTGTGATCGTTGCGCGCAGTCCATTCGTTCGCGACACTTGTCCACGCGCATCCACAGGCCGTGCACAAACCGTGCACAGGGCAATCCACAGGACCGCTTCAATCCCCGCGTCGCAATCGCCGGCGGCAGCCGGGATCGAGCATCGCCAGCAGACGAGACCAGTCGAAGCAGGGTCCGGGATCGGTCTTCCGGCCGGGGGCGATCTCGCTGTGGCCGGCGATCGACGCGACCGGATAGCGGATCGTCAACGCATCGGTCAACGCCGCGAGACGCCCGTATTGCGCCGGCTCGAACGGCGTGTCGTCATCTCCTTCGAGCTCGATGCCGATCGAGAAATCGTTGCACCGCTCGCGCCCGTCGAACGACGAGACGCCCGCGTGCCACGCCCGCTCGTCGCACGACACGTACTGCGCCATGCCGCCATCGCGGCGGATCAGGAAGTGCGACGACACGCGCAGGTCGCGCAGGCCTGCGTAGTAGGGATGTGCCGAAGGATCGAGCCGGTTCGTGAACAACGCGTCGATCGCACGGCCGCCGAAGAACCGTGGGGGCAGGCTGATCGCGTGCACGACGATCAAGGTCGGGACCGCGCCGTCGGGGCGCGCGTCGTGGTTGGGCGAACACGTCCGCTCGATGGCGACCGGCGACGCATCCGCCCAGCCATCGGCATCGATGCGAACCGTCGTCACTGGATGTTCAGACGCTGCATCCGGTAGCGCAGCTGACGGAACGTGATGCCGAGCAGGTCCGCGGCCGCGGTCCGGTTGTAGCGGGTCTGGGCGAGCGCCTTCTCGATCAGGTCGCGCTCGATCTGGTCGAGGAAGTCGCCGAGCGTGCCGACCAGGCCGATCGCGTTCGCGCCCGCAGGCGGCGCGGCCGGGTGCGCGGCCGGCACCGCGACGCCCTCGCGCT
>CAHJXF010000108.1 GCA_903644065.1 Betaproteobacteria bacterium | reverse complement strand
CGTGGCGACCGCCGCCGCCGACCGCTCGCCCGGCGCCTCGCCGCGGGGCTCCGCACGGAACGCGTCGGTGCCGCTGGTGGACAGGAGGATCGCGACCAGCGCGGCCATCTGGATCGCGCCGAGGACGAAGAGGCGGCAGAGCGTCTTCCGTCCGGACCGGAAGGCCGAGAACAGCAGGACCGGATGCACCTGCATTCCGCTCGCCGCCACGCGGCAGGCCTGCAGGAAGCCGATGGTCAGCGCGGGGGTCAGCGTCGCCACGAGCAGGCTGCCGACCGTGGCCAGGGCGTCGACCCCGATGAACGGCAGTCCGAGCGCCACGCCTTCGGCCAGCCATTCGACGACCACGTTCGCGCAGAGCAGTAGCAGGCAGTAGAGGAACAGCAGCGCCGCGAGACTGAACGGCTGCGAACGGAACAGGCGCCAACCGGCTCCCATCCAGCGCCAGCCGGCCACCGCCTCGAGCTTCAGGGCCTGCATGCGTCAGGTCGGGCGGCCGTTCGCGGACGGCGTCCCGCCCGCTTCATCGCGACGCAGTCGCAGCAAGCGCTCGAAGCGGCCCGGATCGTGCGGCACCAGCAGTTGCGCCGGTCGCGGCCGATGCAGGTCGTCGAGGCGCGACAGCCAGAAGCGGAGCGCGGCGGCACGCAGCGCCAGCGGCAGCGCCGCGTGTTCCGCGGGGCTCAGCGGGCGCTCGTCCTGGTAGGCGCGCAGGAACGCTCGTCGTCGGGCTTCGTCGACGATGCCGGTGTCGACGTCGACGCACCAGTCGTTGAGGCAGATGGCGATGTCGAGGATCCAGACGTCGTCGCCGGCGAAGTAGAAGTCGATCAGGCCGCCCAGCCGGACGTCGTCTTGCTCGCCGACGAACAGCGCGTTGTCGCGAAACAGGTCGGCGTGGATCGGGCCCCGCGGCAACGCGGCCGTGGCGTCGCGCCAGGTGGCCCGTTGCACGGCGATCTCGTCGTCGAGCAGCGCGCGACGCGATGCGTCGAGATGGTCGCGCACCGTCGCCGACGTGGCGACCCACCAGTCCATGCCGCGCGGATTGGGGTGCCGGTCCGGGAACGTGGCCGCGCCGCGATGCAGGCGGGCCAGCAGGGCGCCGAGCGCCGCGCAGTGCGCCGTTTCGGTCCGCATCACCGACACGCCGGACAGTCGCGTGACCAGTGCCGCGGGCTTGCCGGCCAGCATCGAGCACAGCCGGCCGGCACGATCGGCGACGGGGGCGGGGCACGGGATGTCGCGGACGGCGAGGTGTTGCATCAGGGACAGGTAGTAGGGCAGTTCGTCGAGGGCGAGTCGCTCGAACAGCGTCAGGACGAAATGTCGGTCGCGCTCGCCATCCCGCGTCGTGACGAAGAAGTTGCTGTTCTCGATGCCCGACTCGATGCCGCGCCAATGGGACGGCACGCCGACCTCGAGGGGAGCGATCCACGCCGCCAGTGCCTCCGGCTCGAGCGCCGTGTAGACCGCCATGGTCGGCTTAGCGCCCGACCGGGCGAGCACCACCCGATCCCGGCGACGACCGGCCTCTGCCGTCCGGTGGGCGCGCGCCGACGAACGACCCGAAGCCGGACCCGTTCAACGACTCAGAACTCGAACAGCGTCCACTGCGGCGCCTTGACGCCGCCGTTGATCTCGGTGGCGTTGGTCATCGTGCCCTTGCCGTCGGGATCGACGAGCACGTACGGCTTGCCGAACCGGGGCGTGACCCGCACCGCGTACAGCTTGCCGCCCCGGGTGCGGAATTCCTCCACCTTGCTGTCGGCCTCCTGCCGGATGGTGATCTGCGGTGCCTCGGCATCGTCCGGCGTCGGCGTGTTCGACAGCTTCGGCGGCGGCGGGATGTCGGGGAGCGGCTCGAGATCCTTCGGCGGAGCCTGTGCGAGGGCGGCGGCGCTGCACAGCGCGCCCAGCGCCGCGATCAGGCGTCGCGCAGCGGCCGCGCGCGTGGCGGCCGACGACTTGCGGGGACGGCGACGAAGGGGAAACTTGGGCGACATGATCGACTCCTCACAGATAGAGCATCTGCTCGAACTCCGTCGACGTGGGCGCGATGCTGCGGCGTTCGTAGAAGGCGAAGATGGTGTCGATCACCGCCTGCGCGTCGTCGACCACCGTCATCAGGTCCAGATCGTCGGGCCGGATCAGGCCGCGGGTGGCGAGCTGATCGCGCATCCAGTCGAGCAGTCCGGACCAGAAAGCCGACCCCACCAGCACGATCGGCATCACGCGGGTCTTGCCGGTCTGGATCAGCGTCAATGCCTCGCTCAGTTCGTCGAGCGTTCCGAACCCCCCGGGCATCACGACGTAAGCCGACGCGTACTTGACGAAAGCGACCTTACGCGAGAAGAAATGACGGAACCGTAGGACGACATCCTGATAGTCGTTGCCCTTCTGTTCGTGCGGCAGTTCGATGTTGAGACCGACCGATGGCGCCTTGCCTTCGAACGCTCCCTTGTTGGCCGCTTCCATCAGGCCTGGACCGCCGCCGGAGATCACCGCGAAGCCCGAGTCGGCCAGCATGCGGGCGATTCGCTCGGTCAGGATGTAGTCGGGCGTACCGGCGGGAATGCGCGCCGAGCCGAAGATGCTCACGGCCGGCCGGATGTCCGCGAGACGTTCGGCCGCCTCGATGAACTCTGACATAATTCCCAGCACGTGCCAGGACTCGCGCGCCTTCATCGCCGGCGCCTTGCCAGTCGCAAACTCGTTCCGCGTGCCCCGGTTCCAGGTTCCACGACGAGTGCCGTCGAGTTCACGCAACGTGGGCACGACCTTCGGTTCTTTCATTTGAGTGTTCTAGGACGTAGCGAAGCCGGCCGGCTACGGTGCGCGATGCGGGGAAACCCGGCGCGCCGTCGACGCGAGCCTGTCGACGCGTCGGCTGCGGTCGCGACGACGTGATCGATCACCGTGGTGGCTTGACAGGACACGTATGGATTTGTTGTTGTTGGTGGATGGCTCGAGCTACCTGTACCGCGCCTTCCACGCGCTCCCCGATCTGCGCAACAAGGCGGGGGAGCCGACCGGCGCCATCTACGGCATGGTGTCCATGCTCAGGCGCTTGAAGCAGGATATCGATGCGCAGTATAGCGCCGTGATTTTCGACGCTCCTGGCAAGACCTTCCGCGACGATTGGTATCCCCAGTACAAGGCCACGCGCTCGGCGATGCCCGACGATCTGGTGCGGCAGATCGTGCCGATCCACGCGGTCGTCGTGGCCCTCGGCTGGCCCGTCCTCATGATCGACGGCATCGAAGCCGACGACGTCATCGGCACGCTGGCGAAGCGCGCCACGGCCGACGGTCTGCGCACACTGGTGTCCACCGGCGACAAGGACCTGGCGCAGCTGGTCGACGGGCACGTGACGCTGATCAACACGATGAATCGGCCCGCTTTCGGAGGACCGGCCAGCGGCTGGCACGCCGCCGGCGAGGTGCTCGACGTCGACGGCGTGAAGGCCAAGTTCGGCGTCTCGCCCGACCGCATCGTCGACTACCTGACGCTGGTCGGCGACACGGTCGACAACGTGCCGGGAGTCGAGAAGGTCGGGCCGAAGACCGCGGCCAAGTGGCTCGCGCAGTACGGCTCGCTCGACGTCATCGTCGAGCGCAACGCCGAGATCAAGGGCGCGGTCGGCGACAACCTGCGGCGCGCGCTGGACTGGCTGCCGATGGGCCGCCGGCTGGTCACCGTCAAGACCGACTGTCCGCTCGTCGAGGTGCCCGACATCGTCGGCACGCTGATCCCGCGCGACGAGGACCGCGACGGGCTGCTCGAGCTGTTCGATCGCTACGGCTTTCGCACCTGGTTGAAGGAGGTGACGCAGGAGGATGCGGCCGTCGACGCCGCCGGCGAG
Source organism: Betaproteobacteria bacterium (assembly GCA_903644065.1). GTDB lineage: Bacteria > Pseudomonadota > Gammaproteobacteria > Burkholderiales > Burkholderiaceae_D > CAHJXF01. The sequence goes on along the minus strand of CAHJXF010000108.1, from coordinate 6,061 downwards.
AGCCCGGCCGAGCAGGCCGCCAGCGGCGCGATCGACGAGACGCTGCCTGTGCCGAAGGCCAGCGCCGACATCGACCGCCACTACGACACCATCCTGACGACGGAAGCCCTCGATGCGTGGCTGGCGCGCATCGACGCCGCCGAGCTCACGGCCTTCGATACCGAGACCACGTCGCTCGACCCGATGAAGGCGCGCCTGGTCGGGCTGTCGTTCTCGGTCGAGGCCGGCCATGCCGCCTACCTGCCGCTGGCCCATCGATCGATGGACGCGAGCGCGCCGCCGCAGCTGCCGTTCGACGAGACGATGGCGAAGCTGACGCCGTGGCTCGAGGACGCGACGAAGAAGAAGGTCGGCCAGAATCTCAAGTACGACACGCACGTGCTGGCCAACCACGGCATCCGTCTCGCCGGCATCGCGCACGACACGCTGCTGCAGTCGTACGTCTACGAGTCGCATCGCAACCACGGCCTGGAAGATCTCGCGCGGCGCCATGTTGGCGTCGACGACCTGGTGTCGTACGAAGCGATCTGCGGCAAGGGCGCGAAGCAGATCGGCTTCGACGAGGTGGCGATCGACGTGGCGACGCTGTACGGCGCCGAGGACGCGGACCTGACCTTGCGCGTGCATCGCGCGCTCTACCCGTCGGTGGCGGCCAGCGCCTCGCTCGACGCGGTGTATCGCACCATCGAGCTGCCGACCTCGGTGGTGCTGCAGAAGGTGGAGCGGAACGGCGTTCTGATCGACGCCGACCTGCTGACGCGGCAGGGCAACGAGCTCGGCGCGCGCATGGCCGAGCTCGAGACGCAGGCCTACGAGCTGGCCGGCCAGCCGTTCAACCTCGGCAGCCCGAAGCAGATCGGCGAGCTGCTGTTCGACAAGCTGAAGCTGCCGGTCGCGCGACGCACCGCGAGCGGCGCGCCGTCGACCGACGAGGACGTGCTGGCGAAGCTGGCCAACGACTTCCCGTTGCCGAAGGTGCTGCTCGACCACCGCGCGCTGTCGAAGCTGAAGAGCACCTACACCGACAAGCTGCCGAAGATGGTCAACCCGGCGACCGGCCGCGTGCACACCAACTACGCGCAGGCCGTCGCGGTGACCGGGCGCCTCGCGTCGAACGATCCCAACCTGCAGAACATCCCGATCCGCACCGCCGAGGGACGCCGCATCCGCGAGGCCTTCGTCGCGCCCGCGGGCTCGACCATCGTGTCGTCGGACTATTCGCAGATCGAGCTGCGGATCATGGCGCACATCTCCGGCGACGACAGCCTGATCGACGCGTTCGCGCGCGGCGAGGACGTGCATCGACGCACCGCCGCCGAGGTCTTCGAGACCACCGCCGACCAGGTGACGCACGAGCAGCGGCGCTATGCCAAGGTGATCAACTTCGGCCTGATCTACGGCATGGGCGTGTTCGGCCTGGCGAGCAATCTCGGCATCGAGCGCGACGCGGCCAAGCTCTACATCGACCGCTACTTCATGCGCTATCCGGGCGTGGCCGCGTACATGCAGGAGACGCGGGCGTCGGCGCGGGCGCAGGGCTATGTCGAGACCGTCTTCGGGCGCCGCTTGTGGCTGGCGGAGATCAACAGCCCCAACGGCCCGCGTCGCGCCGGTGCCGAGCGCGCGGCGATCAACGCGCCGATGCAGGGCACCGCGGCCGACCTCATCAAGCGCTCGATGATCGCGGTGCAGGAATGGATCGAGCGCGACGGCCTCGGCACGCGGATGGTCATGCAGGTGCACGACGAACTGGTGCTCGAGGTGCCGGACGACGAGTTGCCGACGGTCCGCACGCAGGTGCCGCGGCTGATGGCGTCGGTGGCCGACCTCAAGGTGCCGCTCGAGGTCGAGCTCGGGGCCGGCCCGAACTGGGACGACGCGCATTGAAGCGGCCGGTGGCGTCGTGAGCGCGTCGACGTTCCTGCCGCCGTTCGTCGCCTTCGACGAGACGGACGCATCGCTCGACGCCCGCGGCTTCGCGGTCGTCGACCCGGCGGGCACCGCGTCGCTGCTCGACGCGTCGCTCGACGACCTGGACGCGTTGACCGGCTCGTGGGACGCACTGGTGCCCGATGGGTATCTCAAGGACGGCGGCGCCTACCGACGGCGTCGGCATTCCAGCTTCGTGCTGGACGGCGCGACGCTGACCCGGGCGCCGCATCGCGCCCACTGGCAACCCGTGGCCTACAACGCGCTGCACGGCGGCATGCGGCGCTGGTTCGAGCCGGTCGAGCCCGCGGTCGTCGCTTCGACGGCGTGGAGCCGCCTGCTGCGCGGACTCGGCGCGGTGGCGACGCGGGCCCGGCACGAGACGCGCTGGTTCGTCGAGGCGCACCAGTTCCGCATCGACACCGCGGCCGGTATCGGGCGCCCGACGCCCGAAGGCGCGCATCGCGACGGCGTGGACATCGTCGCGGTGCTGCTGGTGGCGCGCCGCGGCGTCAAGGGCGGCGAGACGCGGGTGTTCGACGCCGACGGACCCGCGGGCCGGCGCTTCACGATGACCGCGCCGTGGACGATGCTGCTGCTCGACGACGCGCGCGTGATGCACGAGACCACGCCGATCCAGCCGCTCGTGGCGGGGGTGGTCGACGGGGTGCGCGATACGCTGGTCGTGACGCTTCGGGCCGGGGCGTTCCAGGGCGACGACTCGGCCGTCGACGAGCGCCGCGGTCCCGCGTCGCACCCCTCGTAATCGATACGGCGTCATCCAAACGGGGGATGGCGCGAATGTCGTTCGCTTCGCAATGTTCGTCGGCGTCCTCGGTGTCGCGGGTGTCGCGGGTAGTGCGGGTGTCGCGGGCGTCGCGGGTAGTGCGGGTGTCGCGGGTAGTGCGGGTGTCGCGGGTGTGCGGGTGTCGCGGGTTAGTGCGGATAGTGCGGGTGTCGCGGGCGTCGCCGGCGTCGCGGGCGTCGCGGGTAGTGCGGGTGTCGCGTTTCCTCGCTCGGGCCATCGTCTCCGGCCGAAACGAGTAGTCGGTCCGGGCGATGCGGCGGCCGACTCGCACCGCTAAGTTGGTGGTGGCCCGGCACTCGGCCGGCGCCACAACCGGAGAATGCGATGCGAATGCTCGATCTGAACGAGGTGCAGGAAGTCGGCGGCGGCCAGCCCGCCGTGTCCACCGTCCTGGCGGCGGTGGGCCTGGGGATCGCGGTGTGCACGGCACCGGCCTGGGGCGCCATCGGCGCCCTGGTCGGTCTCGGCGCGCTGTTCTACAGGACGCTCGAGTAAGCGTCGTTCTCGGGCCGGTGGCGCTTCGGCGTCGCCGGCTTCACAGGAGCAGCAATGGATGGATGGTTGATCGTCGAAGTCGTTCTGGTCTTCCTGCTCTTCGTCGCACTCGCCTTCCGGACGCGGCTGGGCGCCGTCTATCAGACGGTGTCGATCGCGCTGACGGCCCTGGTGATCGCGGTCTGCGTCATCGAGTCGCTCGCCGGCGGGTTGCACGTGTGGAGCGTGGGACTCGGCGTCGTGGCGCTGGCCTGCTGCGGCATCGAGCTGGTGCGTCAGTCGCAGCAGGTGCGCCGACGACAGGGCTAGCGTTCGACGATGCCGCTTCGACGGGGTCGTGGCGCGGCGCAGCGTCGGTCGCGCCTGGAGGGATTGGCCGTTCCGCGGCTTTCGGTCACTTGTCGCCCGGCGAGTGGAACCCCGGCTTGCCGAGCTGCTCGCGCTGCTGCGGCACCTTTCTCAGTTTCGAGACGTCGTAGCCCTGGTCGTCGAGCTTGCCCAGCAGCTCCTGGTATTTCGCTTCGGTGATGAACGGCGTGCGGGCGAAGATCCAGCCGAGGCTCTTGTCCGGGTAACCGAGCACCGTGTACTGGTACATCGGGTCGACGTACAGCGTCAGCTGGCTGACCGAGATCGGCCAGAACAGCCGCACCCGCCAATGCGCGTTGCCGTTGTCGGGCAGGACCGTGTCGACGAACGTGCGCCGCGTCTCGGGCGCGTCGAAGCCGCCCTTGCGCCCGATGTAGGCGTCGTCGATCCGGCCGTCGGCTCGCAGCGTCCATTCCGCCTGGCCAGCGACGTAGCCGTTCTCGCCGAAATACGGCACGTTGGCGATGACATATCAGTGCCCCATGTATTTCGGCAGGTCGACCGTCGCGAGTTTGAGTTCCTGCGCGGCGCGCGGATTGGGATTCGGCGGCGTGCCGGAACACGCGGCCAGCAACAGACACAGGCTCGTCAGCGCGGCGAGCGACGATCGTGCGAGCCACGGTCCGGGCGAGAGGAAGAGCATCGATGGCCTCGTAGGTCGACGAGACACGCCGCGCTGCGGCGTGGTCGTGTCAGCCGATCAGTCCCGCGATGCCGGCGACGGCACCCAGCACGATCAGCCACAGCGGATTGATCTTCGTGCGCAGCATGACGGCCAGCGTCAGCACGACCACCGCCGCTTCCCGCAGGCCGCCTCCCGCGGACGTGAACAGCACCCACACGCCGGCCAGCAGCAGCCCGACCGACAGCGGAGCCAGCCCGTTTCGCACCGCGGTCCCGAATCGTCCCACGCCGTTGCCGCGGCGGCTCGACACCCGCGTGGCGACGAAGGTCAGCAGCGACGGCGGCACGATCACCGCGCAGGTCGCTCCCACCGCGCCGAGCCATCCCGCCACCTGCCAGCCCACCAGCGTGACGAACAACATGTTGGGGCCGGGCGCCGCCTGCGCGATGGCGTAGGCGGCGGCGAACTGCTCGGTCGTCACCCAGTGGTGCACGTCGACCACGTAGCGATGAATGTCAGGGGCCAGCATGATGACGCCGCCGCCGACGGCGGCGAACGACAGCATCGCGAGGTGCGTCGTCAGCAGCCACAGGGGGTCGGCGGCGTCGTCCATGGGCTCAACGATCGAAGCGCCACCATGTCGCGATCGCGATCGGCGCAAGGCCGGCGACGACGGCGGCCAGCGGCCAGCGCAGCAGGCCGACGCCGACGAAGCCGAGCGCGCAGAGGACCACCTGCATCAGGCGCTGCCAGGTCCAGTAGCGCCCGATGGACGAGACGGGTGCGGCCTCGGGCGGCGCTTTTCTAGGCGCTCGGGCGGGCGCGGGTGGCCGGAACAGGTTCGATCCCATCTTGACGGCGGTCGCCAGGATGAGGCCGATGGCCACCGCCGACATGCCGCCGAGCGCATGCCGCACGCTCGACAAGCCGCCGAAGCGCTGCCAGGCGATACCCAGCGCGATCACGATGCACGACGGTCCGAGGACCATGCCGGCCAGGGCGGCGCACGCACCCGCGAAGCCGGCGTAGCGCTGGCCGATCATCACCGAGAGATTGCAGATGGTGGGCCCGGGCATCACCTGCGCGATCGCCAGCAGGCTCGCAAATTCGTGCGCGTCGAGCCATCGGCGCTTCTCCACCAGCGCGCGATAGGCGAACGGCAACACGCCGCCGAAGCCGGACAGCGCGAGGCCGGAGAACGCGAGGAACAACTGCCGCGGGCCGATTGCCCCGGGCGCAGGCGCAGGCGCAAGCGCGGGCGCAGGTCCGAGCCCGCGGCCGACGTCTTCCCCGGCCGTGCCTTCGCCCGGGCGAAGGCCGCCGCTGCTGGACGCAGCGGGTGACGGGAGGGGTGGATCGTTGACTGCCATCGCTTGGCCGGCGGACGGATGCATCGAGCTGCGATTACAGCACAGCGATCCGACGCCGAGCGGTCGTCGCAGTTCCATCCGGCCCGCACCGCCGCCGACCGCCACGGAGGCGCTCCAGCCGAGCGGTCGTCGCAGTTCCATCCGGCCCGCGCCGCCGCCGACCGCCACGGCGGCGCTCCACGACAAAGGGACCGCGACGAAGGGACCGCAACGAAGGGACCGCGACGAAGGGACCGCGACGAAGGGACCGCGACGGAGGGACCGCGACGAAGGGACCGCGATGGAGGGACCGCGATGGAGGGACCGCGACGAAGGGACCGCGACGAAGGGACCGCGACGAAGGGACCGCGACGAAGGGACCGCGACGAAGGGACCGCGATGCAGGGCCATGACGAAGGGCCGCCGTGGAGCGACCGAGACGGATGCTCCACGGCGGACGGATCGACGTGCCGGTAGCGTCCGCTC
>CAHJXF010000107.1 GCA_903644065.1 Betaproteobacteria bacterium | reverse complement strand
GTGCCAGCGGCTCGATGTCCCGTCCGTCGAACGGCTGCGCGAACGCGGACGCGGGCTCGCTGCGCGCGGGAGCCGGGTCGCTGCGCGCCACGGCAGGCGCATCGACGAACGACAGCACCGTCGGCTCGACCGGCGGCGCATGCTCGACGAAATCCGGCACGTCGATCGCGAGTGCCGCTGCATTCGGCCCGTCGTCGAAGGCGTCGTCTGCGGCCGCTGTCTCGGCGACGATCGCCGGGGCTTCCCCGTCGGGGTCGCTGCCGATGACCAGTTCGTCGGCGAGCAGAGGTTCGTCCAGCGTCGCGACCGCCCCGTCGATCCGCTCGCCGTTCGCCTCGCGGTCGATCGTCGCGGCGGTCGTCGTGCCGGTCCGCAGGATCTGCGTCAGGACCGGCAGGTCGTCGTCATCGTCGATCGGGGGTGGAGCGTAGGCCACGCGATTCCTTCAGACGTCGTCGGTGTTGCGCGATGTGCCCACGTCGTGGCGGACCAGCGGATAGCCGCGGTCCTTGTAGAACTTCCAGCGCTGCCGGCCCGCCTCGAGATCCGCATCGTCGGCTTGCACGACTTCGATCATCCGCTCGAAGCGGCTGAAGAAGTCGGGCTGCTCGCGATCGAGGTTGACGAGGAGTTCGTGATGCCGGCAGGCGTCGGCGTCGGCCGGACCCGCGAGCAGGATCGGCGTGACCGGCGCGAGCGCATCGCGGGCCCGGCAATGCGGGATGAAGTCGACAGGAGAGAACGTCCACAGCAACCGGTCGAAGGTCGCCAGCGTCTCGTCGCCGGCGTAGAACACCATCGGCGTCCCCGTGCCGTAAACCTTGCGGGCGAGACGGCAGGCGTACGCCAGCTTGGTCGACGCGTTGACGTGGAAGTCGATGTGCGTCATCGCATCGCGTCGCTCGACGACGACGGACGGCCACCGGCGATCGACGAAGGACGCGGCGCGCGGCGCGGCCCTCGTCGGCCGGCCGGTGTCACGCGGCGCGCGCTTCGAGGAAGGCGGTCAACAACGGCACCGGCCGGCCGGTCGCCCCCTTGTTGGCACCGCTCTTCCACGCCGTGCCGGCGATGTCCAGATGCGCCCAGCGATACGCCTTCGTGTAGCGCGACAGGAAGCAGGCGGCCGTGATGCTGCCGCCCGGCCGCCCGCCGATGTTGGCCATGTCGGCGAAGTTGGACTTGAGCGCTTCCTGGTAGTCGTCCTCGATCGGCATGCGCCACGCGGCGTCGCCCGCCGTCTTCGATGCGGCGAGCAGTTCGGTCGCGAGCTCGTCGTCCTGCGTGAAGAGGCCCGAATTGACGTGGCCGAGCGCGATCACGCAAGCCCCGGTCAGCGTCGCGATGTCGATCACCGCCGCCGGCTTGAAGCGTTCCGAATAGGTCAGCGCGTCGCACAGGATCAGGCGACCCTCGGCATCGGTGTTGAGGATCTCGATGGTCTGGCCGGACATGCTGGTGACCACGTCGCCGGGCCGGGCCGCGTCGCCACCGGGCATGTTCTCGCAGGTCGGGATGACGCCGACGACGTTGATCTTGAGGCCCATCTCGGCCACCGCGCGCAGCGTGCCCAGCACCGAACCGGCGCCGCACATGTCGTACTTCATCTCGTCCATCGAGTCGCCCGGCTTGAGCGAGATGCCGCCGGTGTCGAACGTGATGCCCTTGCCGACCAGCACGACCGGCGCCTCCTTCGACTTGCCGCCCGAGTAGGTCAGCACGATCAGCTTCGGCGGCTGGGCCGACGACTTCGTGACCGCGAGGAAGGAGCCCATCCTGAGCGTCTCCATCTGCTTGCGGTCGAGGATCTCGGCCTTCAGGTCCCAGTCCTTCGCGATCTGCTTCGCGGTGTCGGCCAGGTAGGTCGGCGTGCAGATGTTGGGCGGCAGGTTGCCGAGCCGCTTGGTCAGCTCGCAACCGTTGGCGAGCGCGGTGGCCATCGCGATCGAGGCGGCGATCGCCGGCGCCTCGAGCTTCTCGACCGGGAACACGATCTTCGTCAACGAGCCGGCATCCTCCTTCTGGCTCTTCAGCTCGTCGCTGCGGAACAGCGCCTCGCGCGCGGCCAGGATGACGGTGCGCACGTTGTCCGCTGCGCTCATGCCGGCGATCGACGCCTCGGCCAGCGTGAACAGCGCGCTGCCGGCGCCGCTCGCGTCGAGCGCCTTCACCGCGGCCCGCGTCGCCTCGGCCAACCCCTTGGTCTTCAGTTCGTCGCGTTTGCCGAGACCGACCACCAGCACCCGCTCGGTCGCGAGTCCGGCGACGCCGGTCATCATCAGGATCGCACCGCGCTTGACGGGCAGGTCGTCGCGCTTGGCCGCACTGGTCAGCGCGCCGTTGGCCGCTGCGTCGACGAGGCTGGCCGCCGGGGACAGCTTGCCGTCGGCATAGACGCCGACGACGACGCAGCCGCTCTTGATGCGGTCCGGCGTACCGGCTTTCGTGCTAAATTCCATGCGCGTTTTTCCTCTGTTTTGGGCTCTGCGCGGGTGACGCGGAGCAGGCGATTATCCCCGTTGGCCGGCTCGTTCGTCAAAGCGACCGGATCGAGCGGCCCGACTCGCGGGGTCCTTCGTGCAGCGACTTCCGCTCGCACACCCCGTTGCCTCTCACTCGCCCCGCTTCATCCGCCTTCTTCGACCGCATGATCTTCGAACGCTCGCTCGTGCGCGAGTTCGTCAACACCGCCAGCGCCATCTTCATCGCGTTGCTGACCATCGTCGTCACGATCGCGCTGGTGCGAGTGCTGGGCCAGGCCGCCGCAGGGCAGGTCGACAACGGCGCGGTGCTCGCGTTGATCATGTTCGCCGCGCTCAACAACCTGCCGGTGCTGCTGCAGCTCACCGTGTTCGTGACCATCCTGCTGGTGATGACGCGCAGCTACCGCGACTCGGAAATGGTGGTCTGGCAGTCGTCCGGCCTCGGCCTGCAGCGCTGGTTGCGGCCGGTGCTGCGCTTCGTCGTGCCGGTCGCGATCGCGGTCGGCGCGACGAGCCTCTTCGTCGCTCCATGGGCCAACCGGCAGTCGAGCGAATTCAAGGCGCGCTTCGAGCAGCGCACCGAGGTGTCGCGCGTGGCACCCGGGCAGTTCCGCGAATCGTCCGACGGCTCCAAGGTGTTCTTCGTCGAAGGGTTCGATCCGTCCACGGCGAGCGTGCAGAACGTGCTGGTCAACACCATCCGCGCCGGCAAGATCAGCGTCATCGTGTCCAACACCGGCCTGGTCGAACGCCAGCCCAACGGCGACGAGTTCCTGGTGATGAACAACGGTCGCCGCTACGAGGGCACGCCCGGCAAGCCCGACTACAAGGTCATGGAGTTCGAGCGTTACGCCGTGCGGATCGAGAGCAAGTCACCCGATTTCTCGAACGACGACTCGGCGAAGATCCGCACCACGATGGACCTGATCGCGGACGGCACGCCGCGCGCCATGGGCGAGTTGGTTTGGCGCATCGGCCTGCTGCTGTCGGTCGTGGCGCTCGCGGTGCTGGCGGTGCCCCTGTCGTTCCTCAACGCGCGGTCCGGTCGTTCCGCCAACCTGATCGTCGCGTTGCTGGTGTACTTCGTCTACAACAACGCGATGAACGTGGTGCAGAGCTGGACCAGTCGCGGACGCATCGGTTTCGCGGTCGCTTGGTGGCTGGTGCATGCGGTCGTGCTGGTCATCGGATTCACCCTGCTGGCCTGGCGCAACCGGGTGCCGCGGTCGTTCGGGTCGCGTTTGCGCGGACTGCTTCCGGCCCGCCCGACGCCGGCCGCATGACCGTCGCCGGCGGCGCGCGATGAGACTGCGCATCGGCATCGTCCAGCGCTATCTCGCGCGCGAGATCCTGCTCGCGGTCGCACTGGTGCTGCTCGCGTTGCTGGTGCTGTACACATCGTTCGACTTCATCAACGAGGTCAACGACGTCGGCAAGAACGGCTATCGCATCGAGCAGGCCGCGCTCTACGTCCTGCTGCAGGTGCCCGCCCGGTCCTACGAGCTGTTGCCGATCGCGGCCTTGATCGGGACCATCTACGCGCTCGCGCAGCTCGCGTCGCATTCCGAATTCACCATCCTGCGCGTCGCCGGCCTGTCGACGGGCGGTGCCGTGCGGCTGGTGATGGTGCCCGGGCTGCTGCTCGTCGCGTTCACGTTCCTGCTCGGCGAGGTGATCACGCCGCGCATCGAGACGCTGACGCAGAAGCTCAGTCTGAAGGCGAGCACCAGTCCCATCGCGCGCGGGTTCCGTAGCGGCCTGTGGGTCAAGGACAACACGCTGACGGCCGGCGGCCAGGTGCTGGTGCGCTTCGTCAACATCGGCACGGTGGGTACCGACAACAGCCTGCACGACATCAAGGTCTACGAGTTCGACAGTGCGTTGCGCCTGCAGACGATCGTGTTCGCCGAACGCGGCAAGTTCGTCGCGCCGAGCGCGTGGCGGCTGACCGGTGTCACCGAGACCCGCTTCGTCAACCTCCGCGGCAGCGACGCGCCCGACGAGGTGAAGGTGACGAGGGAGCCGGAGCGCCTGTGGCAGTCGGAGCTCAATCCGCAACTGCTGGCCGTCCTGACCGTCACGCCCGAGCGCATGGCGGCCCGCAACCTCGACACGTACATCCGCCATCTCGAAGACAACAAGCAGACCGCCGAGCGCTACCAGATCGCGTTCTGGAAGAAGATCATTTATCCGTTCGCGGTGCTCGTGATGATGGCGCTGGCCCTGCCGTTCGCGTACCTGCACTTCCGCTCCGGCGGCATCAGCTTCAAGATCTTCACCGGCATCATGCTCGGCATCGGCTTCTACCTGCTCAACAACCTGTTCTCGCACGTCGGCCTGCTCAACACCTGGCCGCCCATCCTGTCGGCCGCGATGCCGAGCCTCGTGGTGCTGGCGGCCGCGCTCGTGGCGCTGCGCTGGGTCGAGCGGCGATGACGACGGACGTCGATGAATGGCGGCGACCGCTCGCGAAGCAGGGTGTGATCCTGTTCGGCCACGGCGCCCGCGACCCGCGCTGGGCCGAGCCGTTCGAGCGGCTGCGCGACAAGGTGGTCGCCCGTGGCGACGGCGCCGTGGTGCTGGCGTTTCTCGAGATGATGGCGCCGGACCTCGACGCCGCGACGGACGACCTCGTCGCGCGCGGGTGTTCGCACGTGACGATCGTGCCGGTCTTCTTCGGCCAGGGCTCGCACCTGCGACGCGATCTGCCGCAAAAGGTGGAGGCGCTGCGTGCGCGCCTGCCGGCCATCGTCGTGATGGTCGCCGAAGCGGTGGGCGAGGACGAGACCGTCCTCGATGCCGTCGCCGACTACTGCGGGCGTGTCAGGAGCCGGTGAGCGCCATGCGCGCCGCGCCCTCGATCACGACACGGCCGCGCGCACTCGACGTCCTCACCGCATGCTCCGCTCCGCCTCGTCGCCTCGTCGCCTCGTCGCGTCGTCGTGCGTGCGACGTCGATCGTCGAAAGCGGGTCGCGCGAGTGGCGACCCGGGTCGGCGACTAGCACCGTGCGCGTCGATCCGCAACCGGCCCGCCTCGGTGCATCTACCGATGCGCGCGCCTTCGGGGCGGTCGTACCATGCGTCTCCCGTGCGGCCGGAACGTGCGGGCCGGTCACGAACTGGTGGTCCGAAGGAGGAGGGGCGGCTCAGGCCGCCGCTTTTTGACGCGAAGGCAACCCCTTCGCGTTTTTTTTGCGCCTTGCGCGAACTGCGGCGTTCAGCGCACGGCGCGCGCGAGTTGCACCGCGTCGCCGACGTAGGTCGCCGGCGTCAACGCGAGCAGGCGATCCCGTTCCGCGACGGGGATCGGCAGCGTCGCGATGAACGCCTGCAGGTCGTCCCGCGAGATGCCGGTACCGCGCGTCAATGCCTTCAGCCGCTCGTACGGATTGGCGACGCCGTAACGTCGCATCACGGTCTGCACCGGCTCGGCGAGCACCTCCCAGGCGGCTTCGAGGTCCTGCGCGATGCGCCCGGGCTGCAGCTCGAGCTTGTCCAGGCCCTTCCGGCACGAGTCGTAGGCCACCAGGCAATAGCCGAACGCGACGCCGACGTTGCGCAGGGCGGTCGAGTCCGTGAGGTCGCGTTGCCAGCGCGAGATCGGCAGCTTCTCGGCCAGGTGGCGCAGCAGCGCGTTGCCCAGACCGAGGTTGCCTTCCGAGTTCTCGAAGTCGATCGGGTTGACCTTGTGCGGCATGGTCGACGAGCCGATCTCGCCGGGTCGGGTCTTCTGGCCGAAGTAGCCGAGCGAGATATAGCCCCAGACGTCGCGATCCAGATCGAGCACGATCGCGTTGGCGCGCGCGACCGCGTCGAACAGTTCGGCCATCCAGTCGTGGGGCTCGATCTGGATCGTGTACGGATTGAAGACGAGACCGAGATCGTGCTCCACGACGCGACGCGAAAAGGCCGCCCAGTCGACCTCGGGACAGGCGATGCGATGCGCGTTGTAGTTGCCGACGGCGCCGTTCATCTTGGCCAGGATCTCGACCGCCGCGATCCGTTCGATGGCCCGCTCGAGGCGCGCCGCGACGTTGGCCATCTCCTTGCCCATCGTGGTCGGGCTGGCCGTCTGCCCATGGGTCCGCGACAGCATGGCGACCGCCGCATGCTCGTGCGCCAGCGCGACCAGCCGGGCTTGCAGGGCGCGCAGCGACGGCACCAGAACCTCGTCGCGGGCCGTGCCGATCATCAGGCCGTGCGACGTGTTGTTGATGTCTTCCGACGTGCACGCGAAGTGGATGAATTCGCTGGCGCTCCCCAGTTCCGCGGCTACGGCAGCGGGAGCGGCCGCGACGCGTTCCTTCAGCCAGTACTCGACTGCCTTGACGTCGTGGTTGGTCACCGTCTCGATCGCCTTGATGCGAGCGGCGTCGTCGTCGACGAAGGCATCGACGAGGGCGGCCAGCCAGTCGCGCGTGGCCGGCGACAGCGGCGGCAGCTCCGCGAGGCCCAGGTCCGTGAGGGCGACGAGCCAGGTCACTTCGACCCGCACCCGATGCCGCATGAAGCCGGCTTCCGACAGCAACGGACGCAGGCGATCGACCTTGCTCGCGTAGCGTCCGTCGAGCGGCGACAACGCGTTCAACGTGAAACGCGACAGGGCGGACGACTCGTCGCCGGCAGGATTCATGGGCACTTCGTCAGGGAGGGCACTGCGACGGAGGGCCGGCTTCGACGACCCGCCAGGCCGTCGATTCAGGGGCTCGCGCGGCGCGGAGTCTAGCATCGGCAGCGGGCCGGAGAGCCGCGCCGGGCACGGCGCCGCGGCCCGGGAGGCAGCAAGAGCCGATGCTATACTGCGCCGCCCAAATCGCTGGACCCTCCGTTCCCACCCATGAAGTTGATCGGCTCGACCGCCAGCCCGTACGTGCGCAAGGTGCGCATCGTCATGGCCGAGAAGAAGCTGGATTACCAGTTCATCGTCGAAGACGTGTGGGCCGACGACACCGCGATCGGCGAGTCCAATCCGCTCGGCAAGGTGCCCTGCCTGGTCATGGAGGACGGCGGCGCGGTGTTCGACTCGCGCGTCATCGTCGAGTATCTCGACACGCTGACGCCGGTCGGCAAGCTCATCCCGTCGAGCGGCCGCGAACGCGCCGAGGTCAAGTGCTGGGAGGCGCTCGGCGACGGCATGGCCGATGCGGCGGTGCTGATGCGCATCGAGGGCACGCAGCGCGACGAAGCGCAACGCAGCGACAAGTGGATCGCGCGTCAACGTCGCAAGGTCGACCAGTCGTTGAAGGCCATGTCGAGCGGATTGGCCGAGAGCGCCTGGTGCAACGGCAATCATTATTCGCTCGCCGACATCGCCGTGGGTTGCGCCCTCGACTGGCTGTCCTTCCGTTTTCCGGACATCCCATGGCGCGACGACTACGCCAATCTGTCGCGCCTGGTCGACAAGCTCGCGGAACGTCCTTCGTTTCGCGAGACGACGCCCAGGGTCTGACCGATCGATCGGGTCGGCGCGCTGAAACCGGCGCAGTCGATCGCCGACGGTCCGGGTCCGCCATTGCCGTGTTTCGTCAGTCGGGTCGACGACGCAGTCTCCGGCCCCGGGGCGGATCGCCGAGGCATGGTTATTGCGATGACTCCTTGCAATCAAACAGGTTGAAAGACGTCATGTCCGTCAGAAAGCTCATCGTCGCCGCCGCGTTGTTGTCGGCCGCCGCCACGGCCCGCGCCGGCCTGACCGAGGCGTTGCCCGAGTCGGCCACGGTCACGCTGCTGTTCATCGCCTTCGCGGTCATCGCCGTCGTGATTCGACGGCCGCCCGCGGCGTCCCCGGACGCCTAGCGAGCGGCGCGCGATGTCCCGAGCGCGACGAGCGCTCGGGCGCTCGGGCGCGTCAGCGCCGCTTCACCCGGCCGCGCCCGTCGCGGTCTCGCGTGCGAAGTCGCGGTACGTGCGCAGCGGCCGACCCAGCATCCGGGGCAGGCGCTCGATATCGCCGGCTGCCGGTCGCATGCCGTCGCTCTGGAAGCGCTCGGTCATCGTCCGCATGTCGTAGGCCATCCACTGCGGCGCGAAGCGGCGCATCGATTGCCCGAACGCGGTCGTATCGTCGCCGCCGCAGGCGATCTCGCGTTGAGCGCGATCGCCGACTGGTGAAGTCTTCGGGGACCACCGCGTTGAGCAGGAACAGCGTGCCGATGCCCTTCATCGCGGCACGCATGCGGTCCCCGTCCGGCAGGTCGTCCTGGACCACCTGCACGGCGGCGGGCAGGTCGCCCTTCGACGAGTGCCGGCGCAGGAGCGGGCCTGCTGCCGCTGTCGATGGTCGGCCGCGACATCGAGCGGGGGCGCTGATCTGCCGGGGCCACGTGGATCGCGACGTCGAGCTCTGGGCGCTCCATGCGTCGCGCCGACTGCCGGGCAGCGAGGTCTCGGCCTTTCTCCGGCATTTGTCCCACGTGTTTCCGAACGGCACGTCCGAGGAACTGGCTGCCCTCATGGAGGCGAGTCGATCGCCCACGTGATCCCCCGCCGCGGGCCGCGAGGCGAATGCTTCACGGCGCGCCGATCGCCGCCGAGATCGAAGCGGCCGTCGCGCGGAGGTCGCCGATCCACGCGTCGTTGAGCCGGTCGGCGGGCGCGGTCAGCGACAGGCCGGCGACGAGCTTGCCGCCGTCGTCGCGGATCGCGGCGGCGATGCAGCGCACGCCCATCTCCAGTTCCTCGTTGTCGCGCGAGTAGCCGTGGGCGCGGACCAGCGACAGCTCGCGTTCGAGCGTCGCGAGCTCGGTGATGCTGTTCGGCGTGTGACCCGACAGGCCGGTCCGCATCGCGTAGCTGCGTACCTGCCGCGGATCGTCGTTCGACAGGAACAGCTTGCCCACCGACGTCAGGTGGAGCGGCGCGCGACCGCCGATGGCGCGCACGACCTGCACCCCCGAGAACTCGTTCCACGCGCGCTCGACGTAGATGATCTCGTCGCCCTGGCGCACCGACAGGTTGACCGTCTGCCCCGTGTTCCGGTGCAACGCGCGCATCGGGTCGAGCGCCGCGTCGCGCACCGACAGGCGCGACCTGACGATGTTGCCGAGCTCGAGCAGGCGCATGCCGAGCTGGTAGCGGCCCGGCTCGACGCGATCGACGAAGCGGGCCAGGACCATGTCGTTCAGGATGCGATGCGCGGTGGACGCGTGCAACGACGTGACCGACGCCAGGTGCTTCAGGCTGACCGCGTCGCGTTCCTTCGCCAGCGCGTCGATCAGCGACATCATCCGTTCGATGACCTGGACCGTGGGAGTCCGCTTCGGCGGTATCAGGGTGGTGGGTCGCATGCGCGTGCTCCGGTCGCGAGGTTGGCAGGATGAACGAATCGCCTCGACCGCCTCGATGTCGGCGCGGCGACGACGGTCACGGCGCGCTTCGGTGCGGGCCGTCACTCGCCAGCCGCCAGGCGCGGGCGCATTCGCCGACCAGGACCGGGCCGCGGTAGATCAGGCCGCTGTACAGCTGCACGAGCCGCGCACCGGCGGCGCGCTTGGCGACCGCGTC
>CAHJXF010000106.1 GCA_903644065.1 Betaproteobacteria bacterium | reverse complement strand
GGCGTGGCTTACAAGGCGGTCAGCGGCGCCGCCAGCGGCGAGCGGCTTTCCTGCGCCAGGAACACGATGAGGATGATGCCGCCCACCAGCGGCACGAAACCGATCAGCATCCACCAGCCGCTGCGGTTCGTGTCGTGCAACCGACGCACGGCGGCGGCCAGTCCGGGCAGGAACAGGGCCAGCGAGACGAGATAGCCGAGGTTCTGGCTGACCAGCGACACGACGACGCTCAGCCCGATGTTGAACAGGACGAACCACCAATACTCGGAGCGCGAAGCACGTCCGACGAAGTCGACGTACTTGGTCAGGCAGGTCTTGATCGATTCCTGGAACGTCATGGTTTTCCCTGGCGGATGAATGGTCGGAAAGGGCGTCGGGCCGCGCGACGCGAGGAACGGTCGCCCGCGCGTTCGCCCGCCGTTCGCTTCGATGGCACGCCGGCGATTATGAACGCAGGTGCCCGGCCTTGCTACCGGCAGAGCGCTGCGATGCCGACCGGCGATCCGTTCGCCGCGGGCCCGGTCCGGCGCCGTCCATCGTCCGTCCTGGACCTGTGCGATCCGCCTGCAAGCGTCTTCGTCGACCGGCCTCCGACTCGCTCGCCGCGCCGCCGCTGCTCAGAGCAGCCCCTTGAGCCGCAGCAGGCCGAACGCGGCGACGGTGCTCGCGTCGCGGATCGTGCCGTCGCGCAGCATGGTCTCGAAGGCGGCGAGACCGAACGCGCGGGCGACCAGTCCCTGTTCCTCGACATCGAGATGCACGTCGTGTTGTTCGAGATCGGTCGCGAAGAACACGTCGTAGGCCTGCGTCGAATAACCGTAGCCCTGGAACAGGCGTCCGGCATGCACCATCGACGCGGCGACCAGGCCGGTCTCCTCGCGCAACTCGGCGCGGGCCAGCGCCAGCGGCTCGATGCCCGGATCGTCGGACGTGCCTTGCGGCATCTCCCAGAAGCGCGCGCCGACCGCGTAGCGATACTGCTCGACGAGGTGGATCGCGCCGTCCTGCACCGCCGCGACGACCGCGAAGTCGACCTTCTCGACGACGCCGTAGAGACCCGGCGTCCCGTCCGCGCGGACGATGGCGTCCTCGCGCAGGCGCATCCAGCGGTTCTCGTAGACCAGGGTACTGGCGGTGGTGCGGATCTCGGGGTCGTCCATGCTGCGAACCGGTGGGAAGATGGAGTAGTTTCGCATCGTCGAGCGCCGCGTCGGGGATCGTCCCCGTGTCCGGCCTCGCGCCCAGCAGGCAGCGCGATGGACGACCCACCGGACGACCTGTTCGCGCCGACGAACGACGACGCCGCCCTGCGCGAGCGCTGGCGCCGGCTGATCCGCGCCGACCTGCCGATGGCCGCCGCGGACCACCCCGACTGGCCGATCCGCCTCGACCACTGCTTCGCGCGCGTGATCCTCGACGCGGTCCATGGTCGGCCGTGGCGCGAGGTGGTCGCGGCGCCCGCCTGGCGTCACATGACGGACGATGCCTTGCGGCGGGCAATCGCGCTCGCCGAGGCGATCCTCGCCGGCGATGCCGACCTGCGGGCGCTCGATCTCCGCTCGCTGTCGATGCGCGGCAAGCGATGAGCGGGTCCGCGTGCTTCGACGTCCGCGGGCGGCGGTCGAGCATGCGGGGCGGCGGCAACGGTCCGAGGTCCGCGGGCCTGTCCAGCACGCGTCCTGCGGGTCGGCGACGCTATGATGCGGCCCTCTCCCCCCGCGGCTCCACCCCATGACCTTCATCGTCACCGGCGCCGCCGGCTTCATCGGCAGCAACCTCGTGAAGGCGCTCAACGAGCGCGGCGTGACCGACATCGTCGCGGTCGACGATCTGACCCAGGCCGACAAGTTCCACAACCTCGTCGACTGCGAGATCGCCGACTACCTCGATCGCCACGACTTCATCGAGCGCATCGAACGGCGAGGCTTCGGCACGGTCCACGCCGTTTTCCATCAAGGCGCCTGCTCCGACACCATGGAGACCGACGGCCGCTACATGATGGACAACAACTATCGCTACTCGCTGGCGCTGCTCGACGCCTGCGGCGCGCAACGCGTGCCGTTCTTCTACGCGTCGTCGGCCGCCACCTACGGCGCCGGCCCGCGCTTCGTCGAGACGCGCGACGCCGAGCGGCCGCTCAACGTCTACGGCTACTCCAAGTTCCTGTTCGACCAGGCGGTCCGCAAGCGCCTGGCCGGCCCGTCGTCCGGGAACGCGGCGCCGATCGCGGGCTTTCGCTACTTCAACGTCTACGGCCCGCGCGAGTCGCACAAGGGCCGCATGGCGTCGGTCGCGTTCCACAACTTCAACCAGTTCGGCGTCGACGGCCGCGTCAAGCTGTTCGAGGGCTGGGACGGCTACGGCGACGGCATGCAGCAGCGCGACTTCGTGTCGGTCGAGGACGTCGTGAAGGTCAACCTGCACTTCCTCGACCGCGGGACGTCGGGCCTCTTCAATCTCGGCACCGGTCGTGCGCAGACCTTCAACGACGTCGCGATGGCGGTCGTCAACAGCCGTCGTCGCCACGACGGCCTGCCGGCGCTGACGCTCGACCGACTCGTCGACCAGGGCCTGATCGAATACGTCGCGTTCCCCGAAGCCCTGAAGGGCAAGTACCAGAGCTTCACGCAGGCGGACATCGGCCGGCTGCGCGCGGCGGGCTACGAGGCGCCGTTCCTTACCGTCGAAGAAGGTGTCGCCCGCTACTGCGACTGGCTGGCCCGCTGACGCGGCCGAGCCAGTCCCATCGCGTCACTGCTGCGGTGTGTCCTCGGCTTCGAGCGCCGCGCGGATGCGTCGGACCTGGGCCGCGCTGACCGCCGGCGCGTGGTTGCCCCAGCTGTTCCGCACGAAGCTCAGCAACTCGGCCGTTTCGGCGTCCGACAGCCGCCAGCCGAAGGCCGGCATGCCGAGCGCGGACGGCGCCTCCGCGGTCGCCGGCAGTTCGCTGCCGGCCAGGATCAGCCGGATCATCGAGCCGGGATCCTTCGTCAGCACCGACGAGTTGCCCGCGATGGCCGGCAGCGCGTGCGTGCGGCCGAGCCCGCTGGTCGCGTGGCAGGCCGCGCAGTTGTCGACGTAGAGCTCGGCGCCGCGCGTGGCGTTGATGCCGTTCCGCAGCTCGTTCGCCGTCCGCGGGTCCGCGACGTAGGTCGGACCCCCCGGGTCGGCCGGCAGCGACTTCAGGTAGACCGCGATCGCGCCCAGGTCGTCGTCGGACAGGTACTGCAGGCTGTGGAACACCACGTCGCTCATCGCGCTGCCGATCACCGCGTGGGTGGCGTTGCGGCCGGTCTTCAGGCTCGCCACGATGTCGTCGACCGACCAGCTGCCGAGCCCGTCGGCCGAGCCGCGCAGGTTGACCGGCACCCAGCCGTCGACCCGCATGCCGCCGGACAGGTAGAGCGGCGACGTGTCGTCGAGCGCCTTCTCCTGCATCGTCACGGCGCGCGGCGTGTGGCAGCTGCCGCAGTGGCCGGGCCCTTGCACGAGATACGCGCCGCGGGCGATGCGCGGGTCGGCGTAGCGCTCGCGATCGGTGGCCGGCACCGCGGGCGCCGGGCCGAACAGTTTCCGCCAGATCGCCAGTGGCCAGCGGGCGGACAGCGGCCAGCGGATCTTCGTGTCGTGGTTCGGCGAGTCGACCGGCTCGACGTCGTGCATCAGGTACGCGTACATGGCCGCGATGTCGTCGGGCGTCATGTGGGCGTACGACGGAAACGGCATCGCCGGATACAGCGTGTCGCCGCGCTTCGCGATGCCGTGGCGGAGCGCGTGATCGAAGTCGTCGAGCGTGTAGTCGCCGATGCCGTTCTTCCGGTCCGGCGTGATGTTGGTGCTGTAGATCTGCCCCACCGGCGAGTCGAGCGCGAGACCGCCCGCGAACGGCTTGCCCTTCGGCATCGTGTGGCACGCGATGCAGTCGGCCGAGGTCACGAGGTAGCGCCCGCGTTCGATCGTCGCGGGGCTCGCGTCGAGCCGCGCCTGCGTCGCGATCGACGGGATGGCGACGTCGTGTTCGGCGTACGCGTACAGGCCGCCGACCACGAGCAACGCGACGAGGATGACCCCGCCCAGGGTTCGCACGACGATGCGTCTCATGGCGATCTCAGGCCGATTGCAGCGGACCGGGATTCTTCAGGTACTGCTCGCGGATCGCCCGCGCCGCCCAGTAGGTCAGCGCGCCGACCATGCCGGTCGGGTTGTAGCCGTTGTTCTGCGGGAACGCGTTGGCGCCCGGCACGAAGACGTTCGACACGTCCCACGACTGCAGATAGCGGTTGAGCGCGGAGCGCTTCGGGTCGTTGCCCATGATCGCGCCGCCGCAGGTATGCGTGCTCTGGTAGGCCGTGATGTTGTACGGCTCGCCCGGCTTCTTCGCGTCGGCCTTCATGGCTTTCGGGCTCAGCACCTTGCACATCGCCTGCGCCTTGCCGACCAGGAACTGCGAGGCCTTGATCTCGTTGTCGTGCCAGTTGAAGGTCATGCGCAGCAGCGGTCGTCCGAAGGCGTCCTTGTAGGTCGGGTCGAGGTCGAGGTACGCGTCGCGATACGACATGCAGGCGCCCTGCACCTCGTAGTAGAACGAGTGGCGCAGCGCGTCGCGCACGCCGCGCTTCCAGGCTGAACCCCAGTTAGGCACGTCGGGCGCGGTGGTGATGCCGCGCACCGGGCCGGCGCCCGGCTGCCGTGCCCAGATCACGCCGCCGCCGACGAAGCCCGCCTGCGCGTTGTCGAGCTGGTTGCCGTTCAGGTCATCCACTACGGTGCCACCGCCGCCGATGCCGATGAACTGGTTGGCCTGGTGCGTCTCGTCGAAGAACATCGTGACGCGGTTGAGGTTCTGGTACGAGTAGTTGCGGCCCACGGTACCGGTGTCGGCGACCGGGTCGTACGGGGTGCCGATGCCCGACACCAGCATCAGGTGCACGTTGAAGAGCGAGAAGGCGCACAGCACCACGAGGTCGGCCGGCTGCACGACCTCGTGCCCCTGCGCGTCGAGGTAGGTGACGCCGGTCGCGCGCTTGCGGTCCGCGTCGAGGTCGACCTTCATCACCTGCGCATGGGTGCGCAGTTCGAACGACTTCCGCAGCCGCAGCACCGGCAGGATGCAGACGTTGGGGCTGGCCTTCGAATAGTTGAGGCAACCGTAGTCGCTGCAGAAGCCGCAGAAGTTGCACGGCCCCATCTGGCAGCCGTAGGGATTCACGTACGAGCGCGACGCGTTCGACGCGGGGATCGGATACGGGTGGTAGCCCGACGCGCGCGCGGCGTCGTAGAACAGCTCGGCGCCGAGATAATTGGGGTTCGGCGGCAACGCGAACTCGCGCGCCCGCGAGCCTTCGAACGGATTGCCGCCGTCGACGCGCTGTCCGCGGATCACGCCGGCCTTGCCCGACGTGCCGCAGACGTACTCGAAGTGATCGAAGTGCGGTTCCAGATCCTCGTAGCTGACCGGGAAGTCCGCGATCGTCATGTCGGCGGGGATGAATTTCCTGCCGTAGCGCTGCTCGACGTTGCTGCGCAGCTTCAGGTCCTCGGGCAGCGCGCGGAAGTGACAGCCGGACCAGTGGTTGCCGGCGCCGCCCACCGCGGTACCGGGCTTGAAGGTGCCCATCTGGCGATACGGCACTGCCGAGTCGGCGATCCCGTGGCGGATGGTCACCGTCTCTTTCGAAAGGCTCTGCAGGAACTTCCGATGGACCGAGCCTTCGAGCTCGTCGACGACGCGCGGATAGGCGAAGTCGGGCTGCGTGTCGCGGTCGGCACCGCGCTCCAGCGCAACCACGTTCAAGCCGGCGTCGGTCAGCTCCTTGGCCATGATCGCGCCGGTCCAGCCCATGCCGACGATCACCGCGTCGACGTGCGGTCGGGTGGTCGCCACGGCCTAGCCCCGCCGTCCGGCCATGTCCACCGGCGGCAGCGGATACGGCTTGTCGCGGACGCCGACCCAGTC
Source organism: Betaproteobacteria bacterium (assembly GCA_903644065.1). Classification (GTDB taxonomy): domain Bacteria; phylum Pseudomonadota; class Gammaproteobacteria; order Burkholderiales; family Burkholderiaceae_D; genus CAHJXF01. The sequence continues at coordinate 4,089 of CAHJXF010000106.1, read as the reverse complement.
GATGAAGTCGGCGCGCACGCCGGGGTAGCCGATGGCTTTCCAGCCCGCCATGTCGCGGTTGCCGCCGTGACTCGGGTCGGAGAAGTAGCCGGCCCGCACTTCGTTCAACAGGTAGTCGAAGAAGGTCTTGGCGGACAGGTCGGCGAACTTGAGCTTGCCGGTGTCGGCGCTTTTCAGCAGCTGTTCCTGCTGCGCGCGATCGAGCGCGGCGAAGGTCTTGCCGCCGAACTGCCCACGGCAGTAGTCGTCGAACGAGCGGATGCCGACGCGCAGCAGGTCGCGCAGCGGCAGCCGTCCCTGGTAGCCGAACTGCGTCGGCGCCTCGACGAACGGACCCTGCATGTACCAGATGTCGCCGGCCGCGTACGGCGTGTTCATGTGGCGGTCGAGGAACTCGGGAACGCCGGCCTCGACGGCACCCGGACCGAGTTCGTCCGACGGGATCAGGTGATCCATCGCGGCGACGAGGAAGGTCCACTCGGCGGCCGAGAAGAACGTGGGTCGATAGGCGGACGCGCGATGTGGCGACTGGGCGACCCCGGGCGCCTTCGAGTCGCCGCAACCGGGCAGGCCGACGACCACGGCGGCGGCCGGAACCAGCGTTACCGTACGAAAGAAGCGCCGCCGCTGCGGCGACACGTCGGCCTTGCGTCCGTCGACCTCGCGTCCGTCGGCCTTGCGTACGTCGTTCTCGCGTCCGTCGTCCTCGCGTCCGTCGTCCTCGCGTCCGTCGTCCTCGCGTCCGTCGTCCATTCCGCCTCCGTCGAGCGCCGTGCACGCACGGTCGTTCGACCGCGCTGCCGGCACGGAGGCTCGCAGCAAGCGACATGCCCGTCGCCGGGCGCTACGGAACGGTGGTGATCCCCGACTGCCGGGCGCAGGAACTGCCGGAGCCGACACCGCCGTTCGCGGTGGCCCAGCGCCGCAACTCGGTCGACAGGCGATCGTTGGCGACGACCGCACCCGAGTGCGCGTTGCCGCCGACCGACGATTCGACCACGCCGTCGACCGGCACGTGCGCGCCCGAGTTGTCGGCGAACAGGAACTTGAGCAGTTCGCCTTCGGGGGTCGTGAGGTAGACCGCCTCGCGCGCATCCGGCCGCTTGTAGACGGGACTGTCGCGCAGACCCGCTCCGTCGAGCAGCTGCACGAGCGCGCGGACCGCGACCGGATCGGTGGTGCGGTAGCGGCACCCGGCCGACTGCAGCGCCGCCTCGTCGAGCGCGGCCTGGTAGATGGCCATCGGCGGCACGAGGATGACGGTCGCGTCGCTCGAGCCGCGCGCCCGCTCCATGACCGGCGCGATGTCGAGCGCTCGCGCCGGCAGGGAGGCGGTGGCGATGGCCGTCAACAAGGTCGAACAGCAGAACGCGACAAGGGAACGTGACATCGGTCGTCCGGGCATGAGGTTGGATGCGGGTAGACGTGCCCCGGGGCCCACCGTTCCCGCGTGGCGATCGATCGTCGGTCGAAGCGAACGGCGGAGATCGTCGTCTCCATCAGGCGATCGCTGCTGGACGACGGCTCGGCGGCGGGTCGGCGGCAGGACTCGGTGGTACGGGTCAGCGATAGGCTCAGCGATAGGGCTCGACGACAGGGCTCAGCGACAGGGCTCAGCGATAGGGCTCAGCGATAGGGCTCGACGACAGGGCTCGACGACAGGGCTCGACGACAGGGCTCAATACACGTCGCCGTTCTCGCCGATCTTCCGGTCCTCGTACGGAGCGACGACGCGCCGCTGGAACTCGGCCTTGCAGCTGTCGAGCGCGCCGACCACCGCGTTGAGGTGCTCGTAGCGCAGGCCCTTGGCGTCGACGTAGGCCCTGGCCATCAACGAGATCATGTAGTTCAGATCGCCGGCCGTGGTGGACCCGTCGATGACCGCCGCGATGGCGTCGGTGGCGGGGGCGAGCTTCTGGCGGTCTGCGGGGAGGATGTACGGCATGGCGGGTCCTGGGGTCGAAGAAGCCATTATCGCGCGTCGTGCGGGCCGAGGCCCCGCGCCGCGAGGTCGGCACCCGTCAGGTCCGCATCGTCTCCTTGACGATCGGCCATTGCCGGCGACTGACCGGCAGGCGCTCGCTCACGTCGCGCAGCGTGACCACCCAGTGCGGTTCGCCGACGCTGTCGCCTTCGACGCTCTCGACGCGCTCGAAGCCCGAGATGGCCCGGCGCGCGACCAGCGCGTTGCGATGGACGCGCACGAAGCGGTCGGCGAACTCGTTCTCGAGGTCCACGAGCGGCTCTTCGGTGAGGTACTCGCGCTCCGCGGTCCGGATGGTGATGTACTTGAGCTCGGCCTTCAGGTACACGATCTCGGCGATCGGGATCAGCATCACGCGGCCGCGCTCGACCACGGCGATGGTGTCGCGGGTGCGGCCCTGCGCCACCGCCGACTCGCGGGCCGCGGCCGCGATGGCGGGCCTCTGCACCGGCGCGAGCGTCCGCACCCGCTTCAGCGCATCGAGCAGCCGCGCCGCGCGTACCGGCTTCAACAGGTAGTCGAGCGCATGGACCTCGAAGGCCTTCAACGCGTACTCGTCGAAGGCAGTCACGAAGACGATGGCCGGCGGCTCGGGCAGCGCGCCGAGATGGCGCGCGAGGTCGATGCCGGTCATGCCGGGCATCTGCACGTCGATCAGCGCGATGTCGGCCGGTGTCTCGGCGAGGCGGTCGAGCGCGCTCTGTCCGTTGGCCGCCTCGCCGACCAGTCGATGCGGTAAGTCGGCGGCGATGTCCGACAACAGGTCGGCCATGCGGGCACGCGCCGGCGCTTCGTCGTCGACGATCAGGATGCAGGGGAGGGCGGCGGCCGGGATCTGTTCGCTCATGGCGGTCCGTTCGGTCGAGTACCGGTGCGCGGCGCGGCGCGGCGGCGAAACCGCATCATGACGCAGGTCCGTTCCCCGCGGCACGCCGACGACCGCAGCCGCACGCGCGTCGCGCGATGCGTTCGGGGCTCCGCTGCGCTCGCCCCGTCACACGGACCCCCGCGGCACCCGGCGTCGCTCGGCCGGAAATCGGATGTGCACGACGTAGCGGCCGGCGCGCACGCTGCTGTCGATCGATGCTTCGAGGTCGTGGACCAGCGCGAGCCGCTGGCGCACGTTGTCGAGGCCGATGCGGTTGCCGCGCGTGGCTTCGGCAGAGGCGTCGCCCTGCCACGGGTTGCCGATCGTGATGTCGATGTAGCGACCGGTCCGGGCGATGTCGATCTCGATCGTCGCCGCGGTCACCGACGGCTCGACGCCATGGTGCACGGCGTTCTCGATCAGCGGCTGCAGCAGCAGCGTCGGGACCAGCGCCGCGAGCGACGCGTCGTCGACGCGCCACACCGCCACCAGCCGCTCGCCGAGGCGCAGCTGCTCGATCGCGAGGTACTGCTTGCAGAGCGCGATCTCGTTGCCCAGCGGCACCCGTTCGCGACTGTCGCGCATCAGCACGCGAAACAGGTCGGCGATGTCCTCGAGCACGGTCTCCGCACGCCGCGGATCGGAGCGGATCAGTCCGAGCGCCGCGTTCAGGCTGTTGAACAGGAAGTGCGGGCGGATGCGCGACTGCAGCGCCTGCAGCTGGGCTTCGGCCAGCGCCGGCGAATAGGCCCGTTCGCGCAGGCGCGCCCAGTACAGCGTGCAGGCCGTCAGCAGCGTCGCGAACAGCGCGTCGCGCCACGGCACCGGGCCGGCGTCGCTGCCCGACACGCGCATCAGGCGAGTCGCGACGAACGTGAGCACGGCAGGCAGCAGCAGCGCGATCGCGAACTGCGCCTCGTCGGGCAGGCGCCACGTCGCGCGACGGACCAGGCAGCCGAACAACAGGCTCGCGATCAGCACCGGTTCGACCACCATCGCCAGGCCGAGCCATTGATCGAGCCATTGCGTCAGCGTCACGGCGCGCAGCGCCGCCACGCAGAAGAACAGCCCGTTGACGGCCAGCACGATGCGCAACGTGAGGCCGAGGTTGCACCAGTCGGGGACCGGGCTGTCGACGACCAGCGGCGCTTCCTCGAGCATGTCGTCGGCCGACGATGCGGCCGCGGCCGCGACCGCGACCGTGGCGGCGGTCCGCGTCGCGCTCGGCCTCGTGCCC
>CAHJXF010000105.1 GCA_903644065.1 Betaproteobacteria bacterium | reverse complement strand
GACGGCCAGCAATGCCATGGCCACGAGGTAGGCGACCAGCAGGACGAGCGGAGCTTCCCATGCGCCCTGCACCTGCTGGCGTGCAGGAACGCGAACGGGCATCCGCGTTCCTGCCCGCGACTCGTCCGCGACCGGCGGGCCGACGCGGGGCGATCAGAACGGAATGTCGTCATCCATGTCTTCGAAACCGGAAGCGGCGCGAGCCGGCGCCGGCGCTGACCGCGCCGGTGCGGGTCGACGCGACTCGGCCGCCGGGGCATCCTGGTCCATCGCGGCCGAGCCCTCGCCGCGACGATCGAGCATGCGCATCACGTCGCCGCGCACTTCGGTCGTGTAGCGCTCCTGGCCTTCCTTGTCCTGCCACTTGCGCGTCTGCAAGCGCCCCTCGACGTAGATCTTCGAGCCCTTCTTGACGTACTGGCCCACCACTTCGGCCGTGCGGCCGAAGAACACCACCCGATGCCACTCGGTGGCTTCCTTCTTGTCGCCGCTGGTCTTGTCGGTCCAGGCTTCGCTGGTGGCGACGCTGAAGTTGGCGATGGCCTCTCCGCTCGGCAGGTAGCGCATCTCGGGATCCTTGCCGAGGTTGCCGATCAGGATGACCTTGTTGACCGATGACATCGCGTGCTCCTGGAGACTGGACGGTATGCGGGTGGAACGTGCGGGTGAACGCGAGCCGGGCGACTCGGGCCGTCGCGCAGCGACACGACTTCGGCCGGCGCCTTGACCTCCACGATGGCAGCCCCATGTGGGGACGGCAATACGCCAATCGGGTCGGCTATATTAACTGATCGATTCGGCTGATCGACGGCCCGCGCCGATCGGGCGTCTTTCGGGCGCCGACAGGATCTTGTGCCCGAATCGCCCCTTCGCGCCGGCTCGACTCGCGGCCCGCCCCCTCTGCTTCCGGACCCCATTCGACGATGGACGAGATACGCATTCGCGGCGCTCGCACGCACAACCTGAAGAACATCAGCCTCGACCTGCCGCGCGAGAAGCTGGTGGTGATCACCGGGTTGTCGGGCTCCGGCAAGTCGTCGCTCGCCTTCGACACGTTGTACGCCGAAGGGCAGCGTCGCTACGTCGAATCGCTGTCGGCCTATGCGCGGCAGTTCCTGCAGTTGATGGAGAAGCCCGACGTCGACCTGATCGAGGGCCTGTCGCCCGCCATCTCGATCGAGCAGAAGGCGACCAGTCACAACCCGCGCTCCACCGTCGGCACGGTGACCGAGATCCACGACTACCTGCGACTGCTGTTCGCGCGCGTCGGCACGCCGTATTGCCCCGACCATCACCTGCCGCTGCAGGCGCAGAGCGTCGCCGAGATGGTCGACGACGTGCTGGCGTTGAAGGAGGGTTCCAAGCTGATGATCCTCGCGCCCGCGGTGCGCGAGAAGAAGGGCGAGCACGTCGACCTCTTCACCGCGATGCAGGCGCAGGGCTTCGTGCGCTTTCGCGTCGACGGCGAGATCGTCGAGTCCGAATCGCTGCCGAAGCTCAAGAAGACCGAGAAGCACAACATCGACGTCGTGATCGATCGCGTCAAGATCGGCAGCGACCCGACGCAGATCAAGCAGCGCATCGCCGAATCGTTCGAGACCGCGCTGCGCAACGCCGACGGCCGCGCCATCACGCTCGACATGGACTCGGGCAAGGAGTCGCTGTTCTCGAGCAAGTTCGCCTGTCCGGTGTGCAACCACTCGCTGGCCGAACTCGAGCCGCGGCTGTTCTCGTTCAACAATCCGATGGGGGCGTGTCCGACCTGCGACGGCCTCGGCGTGATCCAGTTCTTCGATCCGAAGCGCGTCGTGGCCTTTCCCAACCTGTCGCTGGCGAGCGGCGCCATCAAGGGCTGGGACCGGCGCAACCAGTTCTACTTCCAGATGCTGCAGAGCCTGGCGTCGCACAGCGGCTTCGACCTCGACGCGCCGTTCGAGCAGCAGCCCGATCCGGTCCGCGACCTGATCCTGCAGGGCTCGGGCAAGCAGGCCATCCCGTTCACCTACGTCAACGAGCGCGGCCGGGCCGTGGTCCGCGAGCACCCGTTCGAAGGCGTGATCCCCAACCTCGAGCGGCGCTACAAGGAGACCGACTCGATCGCGGTCCGCGAGGAGCTCGCCAAGTATCTCAACAGCAAGCCGTGCCCGACCTGCGAAGGCACGCGATTGCGGCGCGACGCGCGCTACGTCAAGGTCGGATCGGCCGGCGGCTCGGGTCCCGACGACAGCAAGGCGATCTACGAGATCAGCGCGATGCCGCTGTTCGACACGCTGTCGTGGTTCGAGGGGCTGGCGCTGAAGGGCGCGAAGAAGGAGATCGCCGAGCGCATCGTCAAGGAGATCATCGCGCGGCTCGCGTTCCTCAACAACGTGGGCCTCGACTACCTGTCGCTGGAGCGCAGCGCCGAGACGTTGTCGGGCGGCGAAGCGCAGCGCATCCGCCTTGCGTCGCAGATCGGCTCGGGCCTCACCGGCGTGATGTACGTCCTCGACGAGCCGTCGATCGGCCTGCACCAGCGCGACAACGACCGCTTGATCGAGACGCTGAAGCACCTCCGCGACCTCGGCAACTCGGTGCTGGTCGTGGAACACGACGAGGACATGATCCGCGCGGCCGACTACGTCGTCGACATGGGTCTCGGCGCCGGCGTGCACGGCGGCCATGTGATCGCGGCCGGCAGGACGGCCGACATCGAAGGCAATCCCCGCTCGCTGACCGGCCAGTACCTGTCGGGCAAGATGCGCATCGCGACGCCCACCCAGCGCGTCGCGCCCGGGTCCGCGCCGATCGCGCCGATCGATCTCGCGCTGCCGCCGCCGAAGATCAAGAAGGCGAAGAAAGGCGCGGTGGCGCCGCTGCCGTTCCGTCGTGCAAGGCAGGACGGCTGGCTGCGCATCAAGGGCGCGAGCGGCAACAACCTGAAGCACGTGGACCTGCACGTGCCGGTCGGGCTGCTGGTCTGCGTGACCGGCGTGTCGGGCTCCGGCAAGTCGACGCTGATCAACGACACGCTGTACCACGCGGCGGCGCGACATCTGTACGGCTCGTCGACCGAGCCGGCGCCGTACGTGACGGTCGAAGGGCTCGAGAGCTTCGACAAGGTCATCAACGTCGACCAGAGCCCGATCGGGCGCACGCCGCGTTCCAACCCGGCGACCTACACGGGCCTGTTCACGCCGATCCGCGAGATGTTCGCCGAGGTGCCGATGGCGCGCGAGCGCGGTTACGGGCCGGGGCGCTTCTCGTTCAACGTCAAGGGCGGTCGCTGCGAGGCCTGCCAGGGCGACGGCGTGATCAAGGTCGAGATGCACTTCCTGCCCGACGTGTACGTGCCGTGCGACGTGTGCCACGGCAAGCGCTACAACCGCGAGACGCTCGAGGTCCAGTACAAGGGCAAGAACATCACCGAGGTGCTCGGCCTGACGGTGGAGGACGCGCACGACTACTTCAAGGCGCTGCCGGTGATCGCCCGCAAGCTGCAGACGCTGCTCGACGTCGGGCTCGGCTACATCAAGCTCGGCCAGAGCGCGACCACGCTGTCGGGCGGCGAGGCGCAGCGCGTCAAGCTGTCCCTCGAACTGTCGAAGCGCGACACGGGACGCACGCTGTACATCCTCGACGAGCCGACGACCGGCCTGCACTTCCACGACATCGCGCTGCTGCTCGAGGTGATCCACACGCTGCGCGACCACGGCAACACGCTGGTCGTGATCGAGCACAACCTCGACGTGATCAAGACCGCCGACTGGGTGATCGACCTCGGGCCGGAAGGCGGCGCCGGCGGCGGGACCATCGTCGCGCAGGGCACGCCGGAGGACGTGGCGATGACGCCGGCCAGCTACACCGGGCGCTATCTCGCGCCGATGCTGGCGCGCGCGGCCTGAGCCGGCTCAGTGCGACAGCACGAAGCCGGTGAACTCGCTCGCGACCGGCGCCAGGAAGCGCAGCGGCCGGGCCATCGCGCCCACCAGCGTCACGTGGTTGACGCGATCGTGCAGGTCCACCGTCACGTCGACGCCGGCGTCCTTCAGTCGCGCGGCCATCGGCTCGGTGTTCTGCTGCGGATAGACGAAGGTATCGTGGTTCGCCGCGATCAGCAGCGACGGGATCGACGCCGACGTCACGTGCTCGATCGGCTGCGAGTCGAGCGGCGTGGCGGGCCAGTGGAACACCTCCTTCACGCCTTCGTCCTGGATCGGCAGGAAGTTGTAGGGCCCGGCCAGGCCGACGAAGCCGCGTAGCCGTCGCGGCTCCAGCCCGTAGGGCTTCAGCCAGCGGGGATCGAACGCGACCATCGCCGCGTTGTAGGCGCCGGCGCTGTGGCCGGTGACAAAGATGCGAGCCGGGTCGCCGCCGTAGCGGGCGATCTCGCGAAAGGTCCACGCGACCGCGGCCGCGGAGTCGTCGAGGAAGTCGGGGTAGCTCACCTCGGGGAACAGGCGATAGTCGGCGATCACCGTGACGATGCCGCGAGCGGTCAGCGCGTCGGCCACGAAGCGATAGTCGGCCTTGTCGCCTTCGCGCCAGCTGCCGCCGTAGATGAACACCACGACCGGCGCCTTTCCGTCGCTCGCGAGCGAGACGGGTCGATAGACGTCGAGCTTGCGACGCGGCCCGTCGCCGTACGCGATGTCGCGGTTCTCGGTGTAGGCCGTGTGCGGCGTGAGCAGGTCGATGACGCGCGTCCCCGCACCCGAGCAGCCGGTCAGCAGGCCGAGCAACGCCGGCAGGAAGAGGAACCAGCGCGACCGGGACGATCGATGCTGCGGGCGCAATGAAGGACGATGCATGGCGTGGTCGGCAACGGGAAAGGCCTCTACTGCCTGGCGACGGTCGGGGCCACGCTCGCCGACGTGGACCATTTCGCCTACTCGCGGGAGGCCCCCGTCATACGTGCGAAACGCAACTTCGGTTGCGATCGCGTCGGGTCGGTGACCCGGGCCGGGCGAGAGACCGTGGCCGACGGGTCAGGCGGCCTGCAGCCAGCGTGCGACGTCGCGCGCGAAGTAGGTGAGGATGCCGTCGGCGCCCGCCCGCTTGAACGCCAGCATCGACTCCAGCACCACCTTCCGCTCGTCGAGCCAGCCGTTCTGCGCCGCCGCCTTCAACATCGCGTATTCGCCGCTCACCTGGTACACGTAGGTGGGCATGCGGAACTCGTCCTTCACGCGGCGGAGGATGTCGAGGTACGGCATGCCCGGCTTGACCATCACCATGTCGGCGCCTTCCGCGATGTCGGCCGCCACTTCGCGCAATGCCTCGTCGCTGTTCGACGGATCCATCTGGTAGGTCATCTTGTCGCTGCGGCCGAGGCTGGCGGCCGACCCGACGGCATCGCGAAACGGCCCGTAGAACGCGCTCGCGTACTTGGCCGAATAGGCCAGGATGCGGGTGTGGATGTGTCGCGCCTGCTCGAGCGCGACGCGGACCGCGTGGATGCGGCCGTCCATCATGTCCGACGGCGCCACGATGTCGACGCCGGCCTCGGCCTGCACGATGGCCTGCTCGGCGAGGATGCCGACGGTCTCGTCGTTGATCACGTAGCCGTTCGCGTCGATCACGCCGTCCTGACCGTGGCTGGTGTACGGGTCGAGCGCCACGTCGGTCATCACGCCGAGGTCGGGAAACTCCTTCTTCAACGCAGCCACGACCCGCGGGATCAGGCCGTCGCGGTTGGTGGCCTCGCGACCGTCGGGCGTCTTCAGGCGCGGATCGATCACCGGGAACAGCGCGAGGACCGGAATGCCGAGCCGCATCGTCTCCTCGGCCACCGGGAGCAACAGGTCGAGCGACAGGCGTTCCACGCCCGGCATCGACGCGACCGGTTGCCGCGCGTCGCGGCCCTCGTGCACGAAGACCGGATAGATCAGGTCGTCGGCGGTGACTCGATGCTCGCGCATCAGGCGGCGCGAGAAGTCGTCGCGGCGCATGCGACGCGGCCGGTGCGCGAGCGACGTCGACGGCGATGACGCCGGGTGCGCCCACGCGTCTGTGGGCAGCGGGCGAATGTCTTTGGGATCCATGGCGGCCAGATTTGTTACACGTATGGTTTTTAGGGAGTGAGAACTTTTCGCGAGGCGTTTGGCTCATACCGATGGATGGTTCACACCGTCCCCCGCTTCTCCTCCCTGAGCGGGTGCCTTTACATTAAGGCGTTATCGCCCCGGTGTCATTCCCCTTGCACCGGGGTTTTTTTTGCCCGTTCGACCCGCAGGCCGGCCGCATCGGCCGTCGTGACCGCCTGCAGGCCCAGCAGGTCGAGGACACGGGCGTCGGCTTCCGCGACCCCGGTCTTGTCGAGCGCCGAGAACAGCTCCGCGGTGTGGTAAGGCGACAATTGTGCGAGCCGCTTGCGCGTGTCGCGGAGCGCGTTCGTGCGCTCGCTGCGGTTGAGCTTGTCGGCCTTCGTCAGCAGGACGTGGATCGGCTTGCCGGTCTCCGCGAACCACGCGACCATCGTCTCGTCGAGGTCGGTGAACGGACGCCGCGCATCCATGATCAGCACCAGCCCGACCAGTTCGTTGCGCTTGCGGATGTAGGTGCCGAGCGTCTGCTCCCAATGCGCGCGGGCATCGCGCGCGACCTGCGCGTAGCCGTAGCCCGGCAGGTCGACGAGAAACGCGGCCGGCATCTCGTCGTCGTCGACGTGGGTGCCCACCGCGAAGAAGTTGATGTGCTGCGTGCGGCCGGGCGTCTTGCTCGCGAAGGCGAGGCGCTTCTGGTTCGCGAGCATGTTGATGGCCGTCGACTTGCCGGCGTTGGAGCGCCCCGCGAACGCGAGTTCGGGCAGCCCCAGCAGCGGCAACTGATGCAGCCGGTCGACGGTCGTGAAGAAGCGCGCTTGCTGCAGGACGGACATGGGCCCGGGTGACGAGGCAGGGGCGTGGGGCACGCGACATCCTGCGTCGCGAACGCGACCGGGGTGTCGTGGCCGGGAGAGGGCTCTGTATAATACGGTGCTTCGTCGTGGCAGGCCGGCGTCACCGCTCGGCGCCGGTCCACGAACCGATCGGGCCGGCCCCCGAGCCCGCCAGGCGTGTTCCGCCGCGTCGCTCCCATCGCAGTCCACCGAGGTTGAAATGGCTCGTGCTTTCGCTTTGTCCGCGTCGACGTTGACGATGCTGCTGGCCGTGACGACGGCGCCGATCACGCCCGCGGCGGCCGAGGAAACATCGAAGCCGGCGGCGGCCAAGGCCGACATCACGAAGGGCGGCGCCATCGCGCAGGCGGTGTGCGGTGCCTGCCATGGTCCCGACGGCAACGCCACCGGCCCCACGTTCCCGAAGCTGGCCGGCCAGCATGCGGGTTACCTGGCCAAGGAGCTGCACAACTTCAAGGTCGTCGCCGGCGCGGCCGAACCGGCGCGCTACAACGCGATCATGAACGGCTACGCGGCGGCTCTCTCGGACAGCGACATCCAGAACGTGTCGGCGTACTACGCGGGCCAGGCCTACAAGCCGGCGACGGCGAAGATCAAGGCGAGCGTCGATCTCGGACAGAAGATCTGGCGCGGCGGCGTCGCCGAGCGCGGCGTGCCGGCCTGCGCCGCGTGCCACGGTCCCACCGGCGCCGGCATCCCGGTGCAGTACCCGCGGCTCGCCGGGCAGTGGGGCGAGTACAACGAAGCCCAGCTCACGGCCTTCAAGGGCGGCGTCCGCAAGAACAACGCCGCGATGACCACCATCGCTTCGCGCCTTTCCGAAGGCGAGATCAAGGCCGTGGCGGACTACGCGGCCGGTCTGCGCTGACGACGTTCGGTCGGTCGAGTCCGGGTCGATCGCTGCGCGCGACCGGCGCGTCGGGTCGCCTGCCGCGCGAAGGCATCGCGTCTTGACGTGATCTTGATGCCGCCACGGCGAATCTCTTCGCGGGCTTGACCCCGTCGCCCCTAGAGTCGCTGCTCTTCGAGCGGCAGGGATCGGCGATGAGCGGCGAGTCGGTGTCGAGTCGGGTGTCCGGGCGTGCGGGGTCCGGCGGGCGGCCTTCGCGATGGTCCGCGCTGGCGGCCGCAGCCCTGCTGAGTTGCGCGTCGACGGCCGTGGTCGCACAGACCGGCGAGGCGCCGCCGGCCGCCGCCGCGACGGAACTGTCCGCGTTGTGCACCGACCGTCCGACCAAGTCGAACTTCGCCTGCGTGGTCGACACCGGTCACTGGCAGTACGAGTCGGACGTCGTCAACCATTCGCGCTTCCGGCTCGACGGCGCGCAGACCGAGACGTGGCTGGCCACCAATCCGACCCTCAAGTACGGCATCGCGAAGGACTTCGACATCGAGGCCAGCATCGCGCCGTGGGTCGTCGTGCGCAGCGAGGACGGCGCGGGCAACACGTCGGTCCTGCGCGGACCCGGCGACCTCTACCTGCGTGCCAAGTGGAATTTCTTCAATTCCACGGACGGCAAGTTGTCGGTCACCGCGCTGCCGTACGTCAAGGCGGCGACCGCGCGCCACGGCATCGGCAACGGCGCGAGCGAAGGCGGCCTGATCCTGCCGACCAACTACGCGCTGACCGACAAGATCACGCTGACCACGGTGCCCGAGTTCGACGCGCTGAAGGACGCGAACGGCAACGGTCGTCACTTCAACACGGCGCAGCTCGTCAACGTCGGCGTCGCGCTGCCGCACGACCTCACGCTGTACGGCGAACTGTGGGGCGACTGGAACGTCGACCCGGTCGCCACCGTGCGCCAGTTCTCGGCGGACGCGGCGCTGGCGTGGGGCGTGAGCAGGACGTTGCAGCTCGACATCGGCTTCAACCTCGGGCTCAACCGCAACACGCCGCGGCGCCAGGCCTACTTCGGCGTGTCGCAGAAGTTCTGATCGCCCGGCCGGGCGGAGCGGTCCGCTCGCCGCCATGGCTCGTGAGGTAGATTGACCACCCGCCGCGTCGCCGCCCGCGACCGCGCATTTCCTTTTGAGTTCGACATGGCGTCGCGTCCCGATCCCGATGCGTTGCTGGCCTGGGTGAAGCGGGACGACGCGGCACGACTGCGCGGCAGGCTGCGCATCTACCTCGGCGCATCGGCCGGCGTCGGCAAGACCTACGCGATGCTGCAGGCCGCGCGACGCCTCGCTCTCGACGGTGCGGACGTCGTGGTCGGCGTCGTCGAGACGCATGGCCGCCGCGAGACGGCCGCCTTGCTGGACGCGTCGATGGATACGTCGATGGATACGTCGATGGACGCGCCCGGCGATCGAGGCGCGACGCCCGCATCGACGTTCGAGATCCTGCCTCGCTCGGTCTCCGGCGGTTCGGTCGAGGCGCGCGGATCGTTGGCCGACGAGTTCGATCTCGACGCCGCGCTGGCGCGCCGTCCCGCGCTCGTGCTGGTCGACGAGCTCGCGCACAGCAACGGGGCCGGCGCACGCCATCCGAAGCGCTGGCAGGACGTGGAGGAGCTGCTCGCGGCCGGCATCGACGTCTTCACGACGCTCAACGTCCAGCACCTCGAGAGCCTGAACGACATCGTCGGCGGCATCACCGGCGTCAAGGTCCGGGAGACGGTACCCGACACCGTCTTCGATCGGGCCGACGAAGTGATGCTGGTCGACGTGCCCGCCGACGAACTGCTCGAGCGCCTCGCGGCCGGCAAGGTCTACCTGCCCGAGCAGGCCGCCCACGCGGCGCGCAACTTCTTTCGCAAGGGCAACCTGATCGCGTTGCGCGAGATCGCGCTCCGCCGCACCGCCGAACGCGTCGAGTACGACGTGCAGGCCTATCGCGAGTCGCGGTCGATCGACCGGGTGTGGGGCACCGAGGCCGCGCTGCTGTGCTGCATCGGCCCCGACCTCGACACGGAGCGCGTGGTGCGGGCCGCGGCCCGACTGGCCGGACAGGTCGACGCGGCGTGGCACGCGGTGTACGTGGAGACACCCCGACTGCAGAAGCGCTCGAACGAGCGACGCGAAGCGATCCTGCGCGTGGTGCGGCTGGCCGAGCAACTCGGCGCCACGACCGCGGTGCTGTCCGGCAGCGACGTGGCCGACGTGGTGTCGCGCTACGCGCGCGAGCACAACCTGTCGCGACTGGTGGTGGGCCAAAGCCGGGTGCCCGGTCCGTTCGCTCGCTGGCGCAAATCGCGGACGTTCGCCGAAGGCCTCGCCGCGCGAGCGCCCGAGGTGGACCTGGTCGTCATCGGCCGCTGGT
>CAHJXF010000104.1 GCA_903644065.1 Betaproteobacteria bacterium | reverse complement strand
CGGCGTCCGCGGCGTCGGGATCGCGGTCGATCGCGAGCAGCCGGCCGGCTCCCGCCAGACGATCGAGCAGGCGCCGGCTGTGGCCGCCCCGCCCGAACGTGCAATCGACGTAGCGCCCTTCGCCGCGCCGGCCGTCGGGGGCCAGCGCGTCGACGGCTTCGTCGAGCAGCACCGTGCGATGCGCGAACGCGATGTTCGCCGCGGCATCGCCGACGACGTCGGAAGCGGGGGATCGCCTGGAGGAAACCAATGGAGACAGTGGGGCCGGCGATGGGGATCGACGCGGCGGGAGGGCCGGGTCACGATCAGAACTTGAAGTGCTTGAGGTCTTCGGGGAATGGCCCGGCGAGCGTTTCCGCCTCGTGTCGTTCGTGCGCCGCCAGCTCCCAGATCTCGAAATGCGAACCCATGCCGAGCAACATCACGCGGGAATCGGGCTTCAGCCCGGTGGCGTCGCGCAGCTCCGGAGAGATCAGGACCCGGCCGGAGCCGTCCATCTCGACGTCGCTGGCGTTGCCCAGGAAGATCCGTTGCCAGCGCTTGGCGGACATCGGCCAGTCGGCGATCGCGGCACGCACCGTTTCCCAGTACGACCGCGGGAACATCAGCAGGCAACCCTCCGGATGACGGGTCAGCGTCAGTCGGCCTTCGCTCTGCAGGTTCAGCGCGTCGCGATGCCTGGACGGGACGATCATGCGTCCCTTCCCGTCGAGATTGAGTTGTGAAGCTCCCTGGAACACCCTGATCGACTCCGCTGTCGCCGCGCGTTGGTCGGTGGCGGATTATCCCCTAATTCGCCACTTTTACACACCGCGCCCCACTTTATGGTCGGGTGGGGGTTGCGTCAAGGAGACGGCCTAAAAAAGATTGGGGAAACAACGACTTGCGGCATTTTCCTCAGTAGTCGCTAAGGGATTTTCGTATCGAAATAAGGGGTTAGCGCAGTCTCTCAAAGTTGCTTATGAACAAAGTTATCCACAGGCAAAACGGCTTTTCTCATCTTCGGCCCGGCGCAAGTTCAGGTTTTGCCGAACCGGACGACGTCTGATGCGGGGGTCATCCGGGAATCTTGGGAGCCACGCCCGTTCCATGAGGGACAACCAATTTCCAGGAGACGAGATGCCCGATTCCATTCCCCAGCCCGACGGCAGCCAGGGCGACGCGCCGGTCGATCATCGTTCGTCGCTGCCATCCGACCGCGACGAGAAGCCGGCGAACGGATCGCCGGATCCCGCGACCGATCCCAATCGCGGGGTGATCCACCAGGCCGGTCGGGATGCCGAATCGCCGATCCAGGACACCGAGCGCTACGGCACGCCGAACGATGCCCCGGCTCCGGAAGGCCACGACAACGGAAAAAGCCGCTAGGCGACCGTGGACGAACCGGCCGCGACGACCGGCTCGAAGCGCAGGGGGAAGCCGGGCCGGTTCAGCGTCGTCGCGAGCGGACGAGCAGGTCGACGACGTGCGCGACTCCCGCCGCGGCCAGCAGCACGGCGATGCCCCCCACCGGGGCCGCCGAGACCGCGAGGCGCAGGGCGAGGATCAGGAACAGGCCAGCGGCCAGGTCGGGCCACAGCGAGCGCAGAGCCGGCAGCCGCGGGAAGCGGGCCCGACCGAACGCGAGGAACAGGATTTCGGCTCCGAAGGCGACGAGGACCAGATCGACCAGCGTCGTCGGATCCAGGGTCATGACCGGCGCGTCACGGCGCTGCGGCCGGACCGACGTTCGCCGGCGGCCGACCACTTGGTCGCCCGAAGCGGGACGTACACCGGCGTCGTGGCCGACGCCGCACGCTAGACGCGCGCGACGCCGAGCAGATGCGCCACGTCCTTGAAGAAGATGCGGACGTGCGCCATGGGCTTCTTGCGCACCAGTTCCTTGTTCATGTACGCATCGAACGTGAGCTGCTGCACGTCGCGATCGCGACAGATCGACACGAAGCGCTCGCGCCGCTTGTCGCTCGAGTACCAGAAGCGCTGCAACATCCCGAGCACCCAGAACACCTTGCCGTGGGCGCGCATGAAGCGCTTGCGCGCCAGTCGCAGCGACCGCACGTCGCCGCTGTCGAGAAAGGCGTGCACGCTCTCGGCCGCGAAGCGACCGCCCGCCATCGCGTAGTAGATGCCCTCGCCGGATGCCGGGGCGACGACGCCGGCCGCATCGCCGGCCAGCACGGTCTCGCGGCCGTTGTCCCAGCGCGGCAACGGCTTCATCGGGATCGGCGCCCCTTCGCGGCGAACGGTCTCGGCGTCCTGCAAGCCGGCCGCCTGGCGCAGCGACGTGACCGCGGTGCGCAGCGAGAAGCCCTTGTCGGCGCTGCCGGTGCCGATGCTCAGCGTGTCGCCGTGCGGGAACACCCAGCCGTAGAAGTCGGGGGACAGCGTGCCGCGATACACGACGTCGCAGCGACTGCCGTCGTAGCCGGCCGGCTTGACGGCCGGCGCGCGGACGATCTCGTGGTACGCGAAGACGTAGCGCGTGCGCTCGGCTCCTTCGACGGCGGCGGCGCGCGCGACCTTGGAACGCGCACCGTCGGCGCCGACGATGGCCCGGGCGCGGACCTGCGTCGTGCGCTGCGCGCCATCGTCGAGCACCTCGTTGAACGAAACGACCGCCGTGCCGTCGTCGTCCCGCGCGATGCCTTCGAAGGTGCCGGTCCGTCGGACCGCGCCGCGGCGACCGGCCCGCTCGCGCAGCCATTCGTCGAACGCCTCGCGGTCGACCATGCCGACGAAGCCGCCGTCGATCGGGATGTCCACGCGCTGGTCGCTCGGCGAGATCATGCGGGCCGAGGTCGCGTGGGCGACCAGCAGGTGGTCGGGGATGGCGAAGTCCTTGATCAGGCGCGGCGGGATGGCGCCGCCGCACGGCTTGATGCGACCGGCGCGATCGAGCAACAGGACCGATCGGCCGTCGCGGGCGAGATCGTCGGCCGCCGTGGCGCCGGCCGGACCGCCGCCGATGACCACGACGTCGAAGAGGGGAAGCTGGGACATGCGGATCTCCTGGGGGTCAGGCGCCGAGCGGATCGGGGACGGGGCCGGCGGCTCGCGAGTAGCGCGCCGGATCGCTTGCTTCTTGTCGGCCTTCGCCCGAGAGGACGGCGCCGCCGACGCCGGCCGCGAGCCACGCGGCGACGAGAAACAGCAGCGCTTCGAAGCCGAAGACAGCGGCGTACGACGGTTCGGGGGCGCCGAGCAGCCAGCGCGCCAGGTCGCTGGCGCCGGTTCCCACCAGGCCGCCGCAGCCGAAGGCCACCGCCTGCGCGGCGCCCCACAGCCCCATGCGCATGCCTTCGCGGGCTTCGCGACCCTGTCCGGCGAGCCGCATCATCGAGCCGATGGCGGCGATCGAGAAGACCCCGTTGGCCGCGCCCAGCAGCAGCACCGTCGCCTTGAACGGCCAACCGGTTCCGATCAGGCTGGCAGCGACCAGGCCGACCAGCGCCGAGGCCGACAGCCCGCAGCCGACGATGGTCCAGGCGCGCAGCGAACCGGTGGAACGACCGTGCCAGCGTCGTCCGGCGACCGTGGCCAGCAGCATGCCGATCAGGACACCGCCGTGCTGCGTACCCGACAGCGACGTCGACTCGCCCGGCGTGAAGTGGAAGACGGTCCCCGCGAACGGCTCCAGGATCAGGTCCTGGGCGCTGTAGGCGAGCATCGACACGAAGACGAAGATCGTGAAGCGCCGTGCCTCGGCTTCGCGCCACACCTGCGCCAGCGCGGTACGGAAGTCGGCCCGCTCCGCGAACGCCGCGGTCGCCGACGCCGGGTTTCCGCCCGGACGTCCCTCGAGGCCCGCCAGCGCCAGCACCGTGACCACGACGGCTGCGAGCGAGACGCCGGTCGACACGGCGAGCAGCCGGGTCGGCGTGTACGGATCGAGCAGGCGGCCCGCCACGCCGGCCGGGACGGCGAAGCCGACGATCATCATCAGCCAGACGATCGTCGCGGATGCCGCCCGACGCTCGGCGTCGACCCGCTTGGCGAGCAGCACCAGCAGCGACGTGCCGCTCGCGCTGACGCCGAGACCGATCATCGCGAAGCCGGCGAACGCGAGCGCGATGCCGAGATCGTGCCGCGTCGCGATGATCGACACCGCGAACGCGGCGAGGACGCCGCCGCAGGCCAGCAGGACCATCCCGCCGACGATCCACGGCGTGCGCCGCCCGCCGACGTCCGATCCGTGCCCCATCCGCGGTCGCATGATCTGCACCAGGTAATGGAACGCCACCAGCACGCCTGGCAGCAGCGCCGGCAACGCGAGCTCGACCACCATGATGCGATTGAGCGTGGACGTGGTGAGCACCACGACCGCCCCGATCGATGCCTGGACCAGGCCCAGGCGGACGACGGCCAGCCAACCGAACGACGCCTGTCGATCAGCCACCGACCGCTCCCGGGCCGCGGAGCGCGAACGCCGCGACGAGCATGCCGACGACATAGAGCGGAATGCCGAAGCCGCTGTACCACAGCGCCCGCTCGGTCGGCCGCTCGAGGAAGCGCCGCATCATCGCCATCTGCCCGACGAGCAGCGCGGCGACGCCGGCCGCATGGGCCGGGCGTCCCCAGGCGACGAGCAGGCCGACCACCACGACCTGCGGCACCGCCATGACGAGACAGGCGACCCGCGCGGCGCGATCGACGCCCAGCCGCACCGGCAGCGAGCCGATGCCGGTGGCCCGATCGCCACGGACCGACTTGAAGTCGTTGAGCGTCATGATGCCGTGGGCGCCGGTGCTGTAGAGCAGCGCGAGCGCCACGCTGCGCAGCGCCGGCATGGTGCCGGCGGTCATCACCGCGGCGCCGGTGATCCACGCCAGGCCTTCGTAGCACAGTGCGCAGGCGGAATTGCCCCACCAGCCGTTCTTCTTCAGCCGCAGCGGCGGCGCGCTGTACAGCCAGGCCAGCAGGAGACCGACGGCGGCGGCGAGGAAGCCCCACGGGCCCAGCGCGGTCGCCACCAGCAACGACAGGAAGGTCCAGGCGACCGCCAGCCCGATGCCCCAGCGACCGGGCATGCGTCCCGATGGAATGGGACGCTGCGGTTCGTTGATCGCATCCACCTCGCGATCGAACCAGTCGTTGACCGCCTGGCTCGTCGCGCAAACCAGCGGCCCGGCCAGCAACAGCCCGATCAGCGCGATCGGCCAGCGCCCGGCGAGCGGCAGGCCCGACGCGACGACGCCGCAGCCGAATGCCCACATCGGCGGGAACCAGGTGACCGGCTTGAACAGCTCGGTGATCGCGGAAATCTGTGGGCGCTGCATGCGGTGATTGTCTCACTTGACAATCACAGGCGTCAATGTAGATTGACACTTCTGCGATGCGTTAAGGTCCGCTTTCGTATTTCGCAGTAGCGACCCGATCGCCTCAAGTTCGCGTGCACAACACTCCTCTCTCCTCTCCTGTCGTCCGGTCGAAAGCAAGCCGTTCCATGGACTCCCTGTCGGCGATCGTCTATCGCAGTCGCGCAGTCGGACCGTTTTCCGACACCGATCTCTTCTATCTGCTCGCGCACGCGCGGGACAACAACGCGCGGCTCGGCCTGTCGGGCATCATCGTCTACGACCGCGGGCACTTCTTCCAGTGGCTCGAAGGGGCCGACGAGTCGCTCGGCCACGTGTGGAACAAGATCCGCGTCGACGAGCGCCATGTCGACGTCGAGGTGCTGGTCGATCAGCAGATCCCGACGCGCCTGTTCGAAGGATGGAGCATGCAGTTCGCCCATCGCGACCGGCAGCACGAATCCATCGTCGACGGCTTCGTCGTCGCCGAGCCGTCGATGCTCGACGACCTGCACCTGAACGCCCAGAAGGTGCCGAACATCCTCGCGGCCTTCAGCAAGCTCCGGCAGCAGGTCGAGCCGGACCCGTCGGGCGACTGAACGTCGCCGGCGCCGCGCTCACGCGTCGTCGCCGACGTCGGGCCCGATCAGGCCGTAGCGACGCAGCTTGACGTACAGGCTCTGCCGCGAAATGCCGAGCAGGTCCGCGGCGGCGGCTCGATTGTCGCGCGTCAGTTCCAGCGCGGCCTTGATGCACATCTGCTCGATCAGTCCCGACGTGTTGCCGACGATGTCCTTCATCGGGACCCGCCCGACCAGTTCGGTCATCTGGTCGACCGACCGGGCCAGGTCGTTGCGCTTGCCGCCTGCGGACGCGGGTCGTCTGCCGATGTCGCGGATGGTGAAACCCAGGCAGGCGCTCGCGCCGTCGCCCACCGACGCGGCCGAGATCTCGACGTCCGACAGGGCGCCGTATTCGGCTCGCAGGTGCGTCGCGAACAGCTTCAGCGAGCCGCGCTGGCGCAGGTTGGTGATCAGCACGCCGAGGTCGACGCTGGTCCGTCCGAGCCAGCGACCGAGCGAGACGCCGCGCACCTGCCGCTCCGTGGCCACCTGGACCAGCTCGACGAAGGCCGCGTTGGCCTGCAGGATCAATCCGGCGCGATCGGTCAGGACGATGGCGTCGGTCGCGGCCAGCGCGTAGTCGCCGAGTCGCGACGCGACCGGCGCTTCACGGGCGACCTGACGGGCACGCTGCCCCCCGTCCATCCGCACCAGGAAGACCGGCGCGCCGTTCTGCCGGAACAGCGCGGCGGTGATCGTGGTCCGCCCCTGGCCCGCGAGGGTCGCGTGCATCGGTTCGAACGCCGCGCCGGCGGACACGGCCTGCAGGCGTCCCGCGAGTCGCTGCGCGTCGTCGCCATCGAACAGGTTCGTCGCCGTGGCGCCGATCAGTTGCTCCCGCGGCTGACCGATATGCGCACAGGCCGCTTCGTTGGCGTCGAATACCCGTCCCCCGGCAGCATCGATCAAGAGGATGCCGTCGGGGGACGACTGCAGCAGGTACTGGTAGCGAGTCTCCAGCTCCTTCAGGCTCGCATAGTCGCGATCGATCGTCGCCTGGGCTTCGAGCAGGCGCTGCTGCGAGTCGACGGCGATCGCATCGACAGCCTGCTGCCGGACCTGGCGCGTCGACGAAGAGGGCGAAGGAGTTCTTTTGGGCATGAAAGCCGTCTGCACGCATCACATCGCGGTATCGGAATGCTGCCACGTCCGATGCCGGCGTAAGGTGATTCAGACGGCTAAATCTGTCAAGACGACTTGACAACAACGGATTCGAGAACAACGTTGCCGACACGCCGAAGGCGGCTCAGGCCGACCGGCGTCTCCGCTCGATGGCTGCGGCGAACGCGCAAGGCTCACCAAGCGCCGGCGCGACCGAGGCCCGCCGGTGAATGCGAATATCGGATGCGGCGGCCGTGGCCGCGACCTTCAGGGCGCCGAGTCGGACAACGGCACCGCGGCGCACCGCGCCGGCGAATAATCGCGCAGCATTTGCGGCAGCACCTGCTCTTCGATCACGCTCAGCAGGCAGCGCAGGTCGCGCGCCTCCAGCGTGCTGCACCACCGCTCTTCGGCGGCCTTGCGGGGCGTCGCCTGATGCGACTTCGCTCTCGGTGCCCGGAGCTTCGCCGTGGTCGGCGAATGCTCGAGCAACGCATCCAGGGCCAGCTCGCCGGCGTCGAGCGTTTCCATCGCTGCTGTCATCGGTGTCTCCTCTCAGATGAGTCGCGGCGAATCGAATGTCGGGCGCTGCACGCGCGGCTGCCGCCGCCTCCCGAATCCGACCACGCCGTTCCCTGTCGTTCCCTCTTGCGCCGATCTCCCTTCGGCACGCCGCAGGTCGGGGAACGGCTGCGGCGCGCCGTCTGGCGGCTCGCCTGGGC
Source organism: Betaproteobacteria bacterium (assembly GCA_903644065.1). Taxonomy (GTDB): domain Bacteria; phylum Pseudomonadota; class Gammaproteobacteria; order Burkholderiales; family Burkholderiaceae_D; genus CAHJXF01. Next base: position 2,449 of record CAHJXF010000104.1, on the reverse strand, counting down.
CCTTCGTCGAGGTGCGATCCGACACATTTAAAACCGGTTCAAAAATTTTGTAAACGTCATTTTTTCGATACGTCTATTTTAGTTGACACTCGGCGGCGGCCTCGTTAGATTGGCCGCATGCAACGCGTCGTCCCCACTCGTGATCCCGGCAGCGCAGGACCCGACCAATCCGCATCGGACCGGGTCGGGCTGTACACGGCCGAACAACGGGCGCGTCGCGATGCGTCGCCCTGGACGCTGGTGCAGGGGCTGCTGGCCCCGCTGCAGTTCCTCATCTTCGCCGTCAGCCTGGTGCTGGTCGTCCGTTTCCTGGCGACCGGCGAAGGCCAGGTCGTCGCCGCGCTCTCGGTGGTCGTCAAGACGTTGGCGCTGTACACCATCATGATCACCGGCTGCATCTGGGAGAAAGTGGTTTTCGGGCGCTACCTGTTCGCGCCGGCTTTCTTCTGGGAAGACGTCTTCAGCATGCTGGTGCTGGCCCTGCACACGGCGTATCTGGTCGGCCTGTGCAGCGGCTGGATGGACGAGCGTTCGTTGATGATCCTGGCGCTGGTCGCCTATGCGACCTACGCGATCAACGCGACGCAGTTCATCCTCAAGCTGCGGGCGGCGCGGCGCGGCAGCGTGCGTCGCGTGGCGCAGAGCGAGGCCGACGAGTGGGCGGAGTGGGCCGTATGAACGCGAACGCCGTGACGCGAGCCGTTCGTATCCCGCCGATCGTCCCGGCGGCCTCGTGTAGCGACCTGCCGGTGCTGCGTGAGCGCGGGCAGCGCGAGGTGTTCTGCGGCCTCACCGGCATCATCTGGTTGCATCGCAAGATGCAGGATGCGTTCTTCCTGGTCGTCGGCTCGCGCACCTGCGCGCATCTGATCCAGTCGGCGGCCGGCGTGATGATCTTCGCCGAGCCCCGCTTCGCGACGGCCATCATCGACGAGCGCGACCTCGCCGGCCTCGCCGACGTGCACGAGGAGCTCGATCGCGTCGTTACCCGACTGCTCGAACGCCGCCCCGACATCCGCACGTTGTTCCTCGTCGGCTCGTGTCCGTCCGAGGTCATCAAGCTCGACCTGTCGCGCGCCGCCGAACGCCTGACCCAGGAGTTCGCGCCGCGCGTGCGCGTCCTCAACTATTCGGGCAGCGGCATCGAGACCACGTTCACGCAAGGCGAGGACGCGTGCCTCGCCGCGCTGGTGCCGACGCTGCCGGCCGAAGCGTCCGGGGCGACACCGACGCTGCTGGTCGTGGGCACGCTCGCCGACGTCGTCGAGGACCAGTTCGCCCGGCTCTTCGCCGCGATGGGCGTCCCGGTGCGCTTCTTCCCGCCGCGCCTGTCGCGCTCGCTGCCGACCGTCGGTCCGAACACGCGCCTGCTGCTCGCGCAACCGTTCCTCGCCGACACCGCTCGTGCGCTCGAGGAGCGCGGTGCGACCCGGCTGGCCGCCCCCTTCCCGCTCGGCGCCGAAGGAACGACGCTGTGGCTGAGAGCCGCGGCCGATGCGTTCCGCGTCGACGCCACGACCTTCGAGCGCGCCATCGAAGGCCCGCGCGCCCGGGCCGCGACGTCGCTGGCCCGACAACGCCTGATGCTGGCCGGCAAGAGCATCTTCTTCTTTCCCGACTCGCAGCTCGAGATCCCGCTGGCGCGCTTCCTGTCGCGCGAGCTCGGCATGCGGCTGGTCGAGGTCGGTACGCCGTACCTCCATCGGCAGCACCTGGCCGACGAACTGGCGCTGCTGCCGGCCGGCACGTCGCTGTCCGAAGGCCAGGACGTCGAGCGGCAGCTCGACCGCTGCCGCGCCGCGCATCCCGACCTGGTCGTCTGCGGCCTCGGCCTCGCCAACCCGCTCGAGGCCGAGGGCATGACCACCAAGTGGGCCATCGAACTCGTGTTCACGCCGATCCAGGGCTACGACCAGGCCGGCGACCTCGCGGCGCTGTTCACGCGGCCGCTCGATCGACGCCAGCGCCTGGTCGCCTGAGCGTCCGCCGCCACCGCCGCGCATGCAGCTCACCCTCTGGACCTACGAAGGACCGCCGCACGTCGGCGCGATGCGCGTCGCGACCGCGATGCGCGACGTGCACTACGTGCTGCACGCGCCGCAGGGCGACACCTACGCCGACCTGTTGTTCACGATGATCGAGCGGCGGCCGCGGCGGCCGCCGGTGACCTACACGACGTTCCAGGCGCGCGACCTCGGCGGCGACACGGCCGAACTGTTCAAGACCGCGGCGCGCGACGCCTACGACCGCTTCAAGCCCAAGGCGATGATGGTCGGCGCGTCGTGCACCGCCGAGTTGATCCAGGACGACCCGGGTGGCCTCGCCCGCGCGCTGAACCTGCCGATCCCCGTGGTTGCGCTTGAGCTGCCCGCGTACCAGAAGAAGGAAAATTGGGGCGCGGCCGAGACCTTCTATCAGATGGTGCGCGCGCTGGCGGGGCCGAGCGTGC
>CAHJXF010000103.1 GCA_903644065.1 Betaproteobacteria bacterium | reverse complement strand
CCGCCGTACCAGCACGCGGCCACGCCGGCTCCGCCGTGCCAGAAGCCGGGACGCTCGAGATAACCGCCCGCCGGCCCGACGATCCGCGCCGGCACGCCGTCGCACACCACGTCGAAGCTGCCGGACGCCTGCATGCCGACCGCCTGCCAGCGATCGCGGTCGACGCGCACGCCGGGTGCGCCGAGTCGGATCTCGACGAGATAGCGGGCTCCGTCGGCGGCGGTCGCGGTGAGCAGCGCCGCATCGACGACGTCGGCGCCGGAACACCACGCCTTGCGACCGTCGATCAGAACGTGCGTCGTGTCGCGGAGACCGTGGTCCGCATCGCCCGCCGCGTCTTCGCGCGGGCGCACGACGATCGGCTCGACGCGACTCTCCGAGGCCCATACCGCATACAGCACGCCGGGACGCGGCGCATGGCGGGTATCGATCTCCTGCAGGATCGCGAGCGCGTCGGTGTGGCTCTCGAACAGCTTGACCAGCGCGAGGTCGTGACGCGCGACGACCTCGAGCGCCTGCCAGCGTTTCAGCGTGGCGCCGTGTCCGGGGAGCGGCAGGCGGTCGTATCCCGCGTCGAGCAGATCGCGAAGCACCTCGATCCGCTGGCGCTGGCCCGCGGCACCGTCGAGCAGGCGCGCGATGCGGCGGTCGATTCCGTCGGCGGGCATCGCGAACTCATCCGGTCTGGCTGCCATCGGTCGATCCCTTCGCTGCGCGACGCGGCGACGAGCCGGTCTGCACCGGACGCGCTGCTGAGGGAGCAATTCTTGGCGAAACGGGAAAGAACGCGGTTCGGACGAAGGCTGATCGGCCGGGCGTCAACGTCTCGGATGGGTGCGCCCCGCCCGCTATCGGACGAACGCCGATGCGTCAGCGACGGTGGTGACCGGCTGTCACCGATCGCGGAGGCGCCTGTACCTCGGAGGGCCGCAGACATCGCGTGCGTTTCTGCCAGCCGCCGGAAGCGGTGGAACGCACGAAAGGCACGAAAAGCAGGAAAGGCAGGAAAGGCACGAACGGCACGAACGGCACGAACGGCACGAAAGGCACGAAAGGCACGAAAGGCACGAAAGGCACGAAAGGCACGAGAGGCACGAAAGGCACGAAAGGCACGAAAGGCACGAGACGCGATCGGGCCGCTCGGTCCGCGCCGGCTCACGCCGCGCCGCCCCGTCGTCGCTCAGGCGAGACGTCCGCGCTTTCGCAGTTCGACGATCAAGGCCTTGCAGTCGTCGACCGATGCCGGTTTGCTCAGGTGCGCGTCGAAGCCGACCTCGGTCGCCCGCTGCACGTCGCCGGCCCGTCCGTATCCGGTCATCGCGATCGCCACGATGTCGTCGGTGCCGTTGCGCTGGCGGATCTCGTTGATCAACTGGTAGCCGTCCATGCGCGGCATGCCGACGTCGGAAATCAGCACGTCGAACGCCTCTCGATCGAGCCGCTCCAGCGCCTCAGCGCCGCTGTGCGCCTCGACGACGTGGGCGCCCTCCAGACGCATCAGTTCGGCGAACGGCTCGAGCACTTCGGCCGAGTCGTCGACGGCGAGGATGCGCAGCCCGAGCAGCGGGCCCGCATCCTCGGACGGGTCGTCGGGCAGCGGCACGTCGCGTTCGTCGACCGGCAGCGCGATGACGAACGTCGCGCCCTGCCCTGCGCCGGGCGATCGCACCGCGACCCGACCGCCCTGCGCCTCGGTGAGTTCCTTCACGAGCGCCAGGCCGATACCCATGCCGCCTTCGCCGTTCGCGGTCTCGCGACGTTCCTGGCGAAACATCGAGAACACGTTGGGCAGGAAGGCGGCCGCGATGCCGCGGCCCGTGTCGGTCACTTCGAGGATCGCCTCCGATGCCACCCGCGACAGGCGCACGGTGACCTTGCCGCCGGGTTCCGTGAACTTGATCGCGTTGCTCATCAGGTTCCAGGCGATCTGCTCGACGCGAACCGGATCGCACGACACCACGAGCGCATCGCCGGCGTCGATCTCGCGCTCGAGCGCGACCTGCTTCGCGTCCGCGTCGGTCCGCGCGGCGTCGACGATGCGCGTGACGACGTCCCGAAGCGACGTCGGGTGCATCGTCATCATCATCTTCCCGGTCCGCGCACGCGACAGGTCGAGCAGGTCGTCGATGATGCGGGCCTGGCTCGCGACGGTGCGACGGATGGTGTCCGCGGCCCGCTTGACCGACGGCAGGTTGGCGACCTCGGGCAGGCGGGTCAGCAGCTCGGCGTTGACGTGGATCAGGTTGAGCGGATGCTTGAGCTCGTGCGACATCACGGCGAGGAACTCGTCCTTCGTGCGGTTGGCCGCCTCGGCCGCGAGCCCCGCCTGCTTCTGCTGGTTGAGTTCCTCGTCGCGACGGGTCTGCAGCAGCTTGGTTCCGGTCATGTCGCGGGCGATCTTGGCGAAGCCGACGCCGCCGGCCGTGCGGTACGACGTCATCACGCCGCTGCAATAAAAGCGGCTGCCGTCCTTTCGCAGATGCCAGCGTTCGTCCTCGGTGCTGCCCGTCGCGTGGGCCTGCTGCATCTCGCGTTCGTGCACGCGTTCCGCGCGATCCTCGGGCGTGAACAGCATGCCGATCGACTGCCCGATGACCTCGCTGTCGAGGTAGCCGAACGAAGCCCTGGCCCCCGCGTTCCACGTCGTGATCAGACCGTCCGCGTCGAGCGTGATGATCGCGTAGAAGCGCACCGTCTCGGTGGCGATCCGCAGCCGCTCCTCGGTCTCGCTGACGCGCCGTTCGGCCACGACGCGGGACGTGATGTCGACGAAGGTCATCACGGCGCCTTCGATCTTGTTTTCCGTCGTGCGGTAGGGGATGACGCGCGACAGGTAGTGACGACCGTCGTTGCTGCGCGTCTCGCGCTCGATCGAACGCAGGTTCCGAAACGCCGCCTCGGCGTCCTGCGTGACGCTTTCCCATTGCAGGTTGTGCGTGATGTCGAGCAGCGAACGGCCGACGTCGCCGGCGATCAGGTTGAACAGCGTCGTGGCCCGCGGCGTGAACCGCTTGATGCGCATCTGCGCGTCGACGAACACCACCGCGATGTCGGTGGACGCGATCAGGTTCTGCAGGTCGTCGTTGACCTGCACCGTCTCCTCGACCTTGGTCTTCAGCTCGAAGTTGACGGTCGTAAGCTCCTCGTTGATGGACTGGAGTTCCTCCTTGCTGGTCTCGAGCTCCTCGGTCGCCGAGCGCAGCTCCTCGTTGATCGCCTGCAGCTCCTCGTTCGACGCCTTCAGTTCCTCGCCCGACGTGTCCGACTGCTCGATCGTGTCGCGCAGGAAGCCCTTCAACTGGGCGATTTCGGCTTCGAGCTGCTGCAGCGCTTCCTTGTGATCCAGCGATTCCGGGCCGTCCGGTTCCGCCGGCGACGGCTCCTGCAGCGGCTGCAGCGTGACCAGCGCAAAGCGGCTTTCCGACTCGCTGTCGACGAACGGCCGGACGCCGATGACGACCCGCCGCTTATTGCCATCCCCGTCGCCGTCGCCTTCGGTCCAGGCCGCGCGCATCGACACCGGCTGTCCGGTCTGCTGCGCGCGAGAGAGGGCGGTGCTCATCTCGGCCCGCAGTTCGTCTCGCGTGTTGGCGACGAGGTCGTGCGACGGCGTGCCGCTCGAGCGCACGAAAAAGCGCGCGGCCCCGGGCGACATGTGCAGGATCTGGGCCCGCGCGTCGACCAGCACGCTGGGCGTGCCGTATTGCTCGAGGGCCCAGCGATGACGATCGCTGTTCGCCGCACGCTTCCGCTCCGCGGGCACCGGCCGCTCGGCCGGTTCGCGACCGTCGGACAACTGGCCGACCGGCAGCCGGTGCATCGGCGCCGAGCCGGCGTTCATCTGGAACAGGCGCTGCTTCTTGTCGACCAGTCGGAACGCGTCGCCGGCCACGTCGGCGGACTCGGACGACCCGAGCAACAGGAAGCTGCCCGGGCGCATCGAGAAACGGAACATGTCCAGCATGCTCTTCTGCGCCTCGGCGTCGAGGTAGATGAGCAGGTTGCGGCACGAGATCAGGTCGAGCCGCGAGAAGGGTGGATCGCGCAGCACGTTGTGGATGGCGAACAGCACCGACTCGCGGATCGACTTGACGATCCGGTAACGGTCGCCCTCGCGCTGGAAGAAGCGCTGCAGGCGCGCCGGCGTCATGTCGTTGACGATCCCATCCGGATAGAGGCCGGCCCGGGCCACGCCGACCGCGCGCTCGTCGATGTCGGTGGCGAAGATCTGGACCTGCGGCGGATCGGTCAGCGTGTCGACGTGCTCGCGCAGCAGGATCGCCAGCGTGTAGGCCTCCTCGCCGGTCGCGCAGGCCGGCACCCACACCCGGACGACGTCGCCGCCGTTGCGTCCGGCGAATAGCGTCGGGATGACCGTCCTCTCGACCAGCGCGAACGCTTCCGGATCGCGGAAGAAGCGGGTCACGCTGATCAGCATGTCCTGCAGCAGGGCGCCGGTCTCGGCAGGATGGTTCTCGAGGAAGGTGCGATAACTCGACAGATCGGGGACGGCGTTGACCTGGAGACGGCGCTCCAGGCGTCGCAGCACGGTCGCCCGCTTGTAGTGGCCGAAGTCGTGACGGGTGCGCTTCTGCAGCAGCGCGAGCGTTTCCCGCAGCGCCTTCTCGGCCGCCGCCTTCGCGTCGCGCTCCACGATGGTGACGACCGGATGGGCGAGGTCCGCGTCGGCCGGCAGCTGGATGCGCTGGACGTTGCTCCACAACGTCCGCAGGCGCGCTGGCAGCTCGGCGACCGGCGCGACGACGTCGACCAGGCCGGTGGCGATGGCCGCCCGCGGCATGCTGTCGAATTCGGCATCCGTCGGCAACTGGGCCATCGCCACGCCGCCGCATTCGTTGATGCGCCGCACGCCGAGCGCGCCGTCGCTGCCCATGCCCGACAGCACGATGGCGAAGGCGCGATCGCCGTGCACCTCGGCGAGGGTGCGCAGGAACAGGTCGACGGCGACGTGCGGTCCGCCTTCCCGCTTCGGCGTACGGGTGTCGAGGTGCCCGTCGTCCATGTTGAGGTCGCAGCCCGGCGGGATCACGTAGACGTGGTCCGCTTCGACCGGCGTGCGCTCCGTGACCTGGGTCACGGTCAGCTTGGTGACCCGTTGCAGGATGGCCGCGACGTTGCTGGGGTGGTTCGGCGAGAGGTGCAGGATGATGACGAAGGCCATGCCGCAGGGTTCGTCGAACCGCTCGAAGAAGCGGCTGAGCGCTGCGATGCCGCCAGCGGACGCACCCAGTCCCACGACCGGGAAGGTCAGGGCGCTCTTGACGACGCCGTCTGCGTTCGGGATATCGCTGTCGAGAACTGTCAAGGAAGGCCTGGAGGTGAGGCGGCGAGTCGCGCGGACGACCGCGCCGGCGGCAGACGGAATGTAACGCGGCGTCGATCGCAAATCGCCGCACGTCGAGATTTTTAACGCGCGGCATCCCGAACGAGGGGCCGCAGGCATCCTACGACATCGCGCTTTCCATCGCGTCGTGGACGGCGCGCTGCAGCTCGTCCGCCCGGAACGGCTTGCGGAGCACCGTCGCCCCGGCGATGCCGTCGAGCGCGAGCGTGTCGGCATAGCCGCTGACGAACACGACCGGCAATCCCGGCCTGCGGACCTGGGCCTGGCGCGCCAGGTCGGCGCCGTTGATGCCCGGCATCAGGAAGTCGATCACGGCGACGTGCGGATGCAGCTCTTCGAGGCGGGCGAGGGCGCTGGGGCCGTCCCGGGCCTCGGTGACCGCGTAGCCGGCTTCGTCGAGCAACTCCACCAGCACCGCGCGAACCGCATCGTCGTCGTCGACGACGAGCACGCGCTGCCGGTTCGCGGCGAGCCGGACCGACCCCGCGACGTCGGGCGCGGGCTTCGCGACATCGACCGTGGGCGGCTCGGTGCGCGGCAGCAGCATCTCGACCGTCGTGCCGGATCCCGGCTCGCTTTCGATGTGCAGGTCGCCTTCGCACTGGCGCACGAAGCCGTAGACCTGCGCGAGACCGAGGCCGGTGCCCTTGCCTCGCTCGCGCGTGGTGAAGAACGGTTCGATGGCCTGGGCCAGCACCTCGGGCGTCATGCCGACTCCGTTGTCGGTGACGCGGATGGACACGTAGTCGCGCTCCGCGGCGGCATCCGGCAGGCGCAGCGTCCGCAGGCTGCTGTCGATGCGCAAACGTCCACCCGAAGGCAACGCCTCGCGCGCGTTGACCGCGAGGTTGAGGATGGCCAGCTCGAGCTGGTCCGGATCGGTCCGCGCCCACACGCGTTCGCGCGAGAACTCGAGCAGCAGTTCGATCGACGGGCCGAGCGCGTTGCCGATCAGCTCGCGCGCGCGCAGCAGCGCCGGGACGATCTCGGTCGGCTGCATGACCAGGCGCTGGCTGCGCGAGAAGGCCAGCAGTTGCCCGGCCAGCTTGGCGCCCTTGCTGACGGCGGCCGCCGCGGTCACCGCGTTGCGGCGCGCGACATGACCCTCGGGCAGACGGCGCAGCAGCAACTCGAGATTGCCGCCGATCGCGGCGAGAAGATTGTTGAAATCGTGGGCGATGCCGCCGGTCAGCTGGCTGATCGCCTCGACCCGCTGCGTGCGATACATCGCGGCTTCGGCTCGCAGGCGCTCGTTGCTCGCGCGCTCGAGCTGCTGTTCCTTCAGCGTCAGTCGTCGCTCGAGGTCCTCCGCGAACGCAGCCTGGGACGTCGCATTGCGTTTCCGTTCGGCGTCCAGGGCGATCTGCGACCGGCCGTCGCGGACCACCAGCACGATCATCGGCACGACCGTGATGATGACGAGCAACGCCAGCGCGGACCCGGTGCCGAGCTGTCGATGCACGGTGGCTTCGCGCAGCAGCCAGCCGAACGGCAGGGGCAGCAGCAGCAACATCAACTGCCGCCGCGTGACCCGGCCGCTGGTCGGCGACGACAACACGACGGCCGACCAGCCCATGCCCGGCTCGAGCAAGAGGCTCGCGATGCACAGCAGCGCCAGCGTGAAAGCGGTGTGCAGGGCCATCGTCATGAAGATCGGCGTGGCATAGAGATCGTCGACGCTGTACACGTAACCGAGGAGAGCCGTCGCCGAGATCAGCAGACCGAAGCCGGCGGCGAGGTCGGCCACCTGCGGACGTCGACGGGCCGCGATGCTGGCGCTGATCAGGAGCAGGGTGAGGGCGGTTCCCATCGACATGCGGCCACCGACATCGGCATCGAGGCCGAAGAGATGTCGCGTCATCCAGGGGCTGATGCGGTCGGAGCCGTCGACGAAGTGACTCCCCATCACCGTCGCGACGAGCAGGATCGTCGCGAGCACGAGCGCGCCGACCAGCCGTTCGGCGCCCTTCGCGCTGGCCACGATCAGCGCGAACGCCAGGCAACCGATCGACAGCGCGGTGACCGGCGACATGCCCTGGAGCCGTGGATGAACACGGATCAACGACGATGATCCGATGGCATATCCGACCAGGACGACCGCCACGCTGGCGACGGCCACGCTCGCGAACGACCTCGCGATGCGGCGCGCTCGCGACACGCTTGCGTCTTCGATCAACGTTCCACCCTTCGCCCGCTGCTGGTGTCGCCGGTCCGACCTCCGACCGGATGCGTGACAAGTTGAACCAGATTCAGCCGAAGCGCAATGGGGCGTGGACCCGATCGCCTCGACGCCCGGCTCCGCGGGCGACGTGTCGACTTCGTCAGTCCATGCCGCTGTGGCACCACATCTGTCCGGCCCGCAAGACATGGCAGTGGTAGCCCGGCGCCTGCGGGTCGTCGGTCCGGCCGACGGGAACGATCTCCCCCGCGTCCGGCAGTCCGTCGTCGGCGGCGAGGGCGAACGGGATGGCCACGCCCTGCTCGCGCAGGCGATCGAGCCGTTCGGCAGCCCGCTCGTCGGAGTTGCGCTGGGCCGACAGGTAGAGGCGCAGCGCCTCCGGACCGGGGCGATTGCTCTCCTCGAGCAGGCTGGCGAGCATGCGGCGCGCGGGTCCGTCGTCGCGCTCGGCGGCGCGTCGCATGACGCGCAGGACCGACCCCCGGTCGATCGGAACGGCCAGCGGCTCTGCGGCGAGCGCGTCCAGCGTCGCCACGACCAACCACGAGGAGACGACCACCCGTCGAAGGCGCTGCGACATCGTCACGGCAGGTTCAGCGCCGACTCCCCGCGCGCCGCGTCATCGCTTGGGCGCCTCGTAGCGGTCCACGCTGTCCGCGCGGATCTCGTAGCCGCTGACGCCCATGTACGAATCGTTGCGCCCCTGCGCCAGCGCGCCGCGGATCCACACGGTGTCCATGGCGCGGAACCCCTTGATCGGCGTCTTGGCGAAGACATGGATGATCTGGTTGGCCGGCGGCGGCGGCGTGTGGATGCAGGCCCCGAAGTAGGGGACCAGCAGGAACTCCTTCAGAACGCCGTGATTCTCGTCGAGCGGCACGATGTAGCCCGGAATGCGGATGCTCGCCCCGTCGAACTCGGTGACCGTCGGCGCGTTGTCCCACACCATGCGCAGCTCGCCCATCAGCTCCTCCATGCGCGGGTCGCTGTCGTCCTGGATCTGCAGCTTCTGGTCGCGAAAGCGCTTGTAGGGATCCCAGCCTTTGGGAATCAGGTCGTCCCACTTGATCTCCCTGAAGGAGGCGGCCGGCGCCGTGGCCGGTCGCGCGGCGGACGCATCGGGCGCCGCGTGCACGCCGAGCGGGGCGACGGCCAGCGACAGCGTCGTGGCGACCGCGCAGCGCTGCAGGTGATGTCGAATGCGATTCATGGTCAGATCCTCGGTGACAGGCCGTCGGCCAGCGACAGGCGATAGGCGCGGATGCCGGGCATCAGGCTGGCCACCCAGCCCGCGACCAGTACGGCAGCGAACAGCATCCATTCGTTCCCGGTGGGCCAGCGGGAACGCAGGTCGATGCCGAGATGGGACCGCACCCAGCCGGACGACACCGCGATCGTCAGCAGGCACGTGACGGCGCCGAGCAGCGCGCCGGCGAGCGTCACCAGCGCCCCCTCGGCCGCGAGCAGCAGCATCAGCTGTCGGGGTCCGGCACCGACGGCGCGCAGGATGGCCAGCTCGCGACGGCGTTCGTTGAGGCCGGCCATGATCACGGCCACCAGTCCGGCGAGGCTGACCAGCGACACCAGCCCGCTCATCACGAGCAGGCCGCGTTCGCCGCTGCCGAGCACCTCCCAGAGCTCGTCGAGCGCGACGCCGGGCAGCACCGCCATCAGCGGTTCGGCCTGGAAGTCGGCGACGAAACGCTGCACCGAGAACACCGCGCTGCGGTTGCGCAGGCCGATCAGCGCGGCGGTGATGCGCTTCGGCGTCAGGTCGTACTGGCCAACCTGGTCGGCGGCGATCGACGTGCCGGGGATCGGCGCGCCGGCGACCCAGTCCAGGTGGATCGCCTCCATCGCCTCGAGGCTGATGTGGACGGAGCGATCGACCGGCGTGCCGGTCGCGGCCAGGATGCCGACCACGGTGAACGGCTTGTCCGCATGTTCGTTGGCGGCGAACGCGCCGTCGCCGTGGCTGAGCACGATGCGGTCGCCGAGCTTGTAGCCGAGCTTGGCCGCGACCTCGGACCCGAGCACGGTGTCGAAGACGCCGGCGAAGCGCTTGCCGGTCTCGATCACCAGCGGCTGGCTGTCGCCGTAGTGGAAGTGGTCGAAGTAGGCGTCGCTGGTCGCGACCACGGCGAAGCCGCGATGCGAGTCGCCGAGCGAGATCGGGATCACCCAGGCCACCGCGCGATGCTTCGCGATCGCCTGCACGCTGGTCCAGCGGATGTTGTTGGTGGCGCTGCCGATGCGGAACACCGAGTACAGCAGAAGCTGGATGCCGCCGGTCCGTGCGCCCACAATCAGGTCGGTGCCGGAGACGGACTCGGAGAAGTTCTCGCGCACGTCGGTGCGGATGCGCTCGATGCCAAGCAGCAGGAACGTCGACAGCGCGACCGACACGACGACCAGCGACAGCACGAAGCGCCGGTTCCACGCGCTGCTCGCGGCCAGCCGCAGCAGCGCGCTCATGCCGACAGCTCCGCGTCGGCCGGGCGCGCCGCGCGATTGACGGTCGCCAGGTCGACCTGCCGCTCGAAGCGCGCGGCGAGCCGGGCGTCGTGGCTGACGAACACGAGCGCGCTGCCGGCGCCGGCACAGGCTTCGAGCAACACTTGCATGAAGGCTTCCCTGGCGTTCTCGTCGAGCGCCGACGTGGGCTCGTCGGCGATCACGAGCCGGGG